>JBIKUT010000295.1:0-3421 GCA_044347465.1 Ramlibacter sp. | reverse complement strand
TGCCCGATGGCAGGGGCCAGCTCATGACGTGAACCACCGGCACGCTGCGCGCCTTCAAGCGATCGATCAGCGGTGCGCCCTGCGCACAGCCGCACAGCACCAACGCATCGACGCCGCGCGTGAGCAGGTTCAGGGCCTGGCGGGCCTCGACCGCCGGGTCGTAGCCGCTGGTGGCGATCAGCAGCTGGTGGTTGGCAGCGGCCAGGCGCTGCTGCAGCGCGTTGATCGCGGTGGCAAAGATCGCGTTGTCCACCGTCGGAAAGATGGCGCCGATCGTGCCGGTGCGGCGCGACTTCAGGGTGCGCGCGCCGGGGTGCGGCACGTAGCCCAATTGCACGATCGCCGCCTGCACCCGTTCACGCAGCGCAGGGCGCACGCCCTCGGGCGCATTGACCACGCGCGACACGGTGGCGATGGACACCTTGGCCACACGGGCCACGTCGCTGATCGTCGGAACGGGGAGGAAATCGGTGGACACGGCGGCTTGCACTGTAACCCTTTACAACGCGCGCGGGCAGGCTCGATTTCGGGCCTAGCTAGGGAAAGCCTGGGGAAACAAGCACCCCAGAGCGCTTGACAGCCGGGCCCGACCCCTTGAAACTGAAAACATTTACAAGATGAGCTCTTCCACGCGCACTGCCCCCGAACGCAGGCTGGCGGCCCAACTGGCCACAGCCGTGCTGACGCTGGCCATCGTCCTGGGCCTGTGGCATCTGCTCACGGCGGTCACCGGCTTCATTTCGCCGGCGCGTTTTGCCACGCCGGCCGAGGTCGGCGTGTCGCTGCGCCAGATCGCCATCGACGGCTACAGCAACGGCCGTCTGCACGAACATGTGCTGCGCAGCGTGCTGCTGGTGACCATGGGCTTCACCGTGGCGTCCACGGTCGGAGTCGCGCTGGGTCTGGCCATGGGCGCCAGCCGCAAGGCCGAGGCGCTGATCAACCCGGTCTTTCTGGTGCTGCGCCCCATCCCGCCGCTGGCTTGGATCCCGCTGGCCATCGTGTGGCTGGGCCTGGGTGATGCGGCCAAGATGATGGTGATCTTCGTCTCCGCCTTCGTGCCCTCGGTGATCAACAGCTACACCGGCGTGCGCCAGATCGACAAGCCGATCTTTGAAGCGGCGGCCATGCTGAACGTAACGGGCCTGCGCTATTGGCGCGAGGTGCTGGTGCCGGGCGCGCTGCCCAGCATCTTCACCGGGCTGCGGCTGTCGCTGCAGGCCTCCTGGACCACGCTGGTAGCGGCCGAACTGGTCGGCGCCATCACCGGCCTGGGGCAGATCCTGAACCAGGCCGCCCAAGACATCTACCCCGCCATGATTCTGGTGGGCATGATCAGCGTGGCGCTGTGCGGATGGCTGATGACGGTCGGTTTGGGCTGGATCGAGAAGCGGGTCATGCCCTGGAAGGTCCTCGCATGATCGCCGCCCCTCTGCCCGCCGCTCAGTTCTGGCGCCTCACCTTCTTCGGGGCCGTGGGCTTTCTGGCGGTCTGGTCGCTGGCCGCGGTGTCGGGCCTGACCTCGCGCACCTTCTTGCCGGCGCCTTGGGATGTGGTCGCGCGTTTGAGTCAACTGATGGTGCAGCCCTTCGCCGGCTTTGTGCTGCACGAGCACCTGCTGTCCAGCCTCCAACGCTTTGGCATGGGCTTTGCCCTGGCGGTGGTCGTGGGGGTGCCGCTGGGCCTGCTGATGGCGTGGTTCCGGTGGTTGGACCGCATCGTCACGCCCGCCTTCGAGGCGGTGCGCTTTGTGGCGCCCATCGCCTGGGTGCCGTTTGCGGCGCTGTGGTTTGGCACGGGCATCGGCGGCCCGGTGCTGATCATCTTCATGGGGGCCTTCCCGCCCGCCTTGATCAACACCTACCGCGGGGCCCAGCAGGTGGACCGCAAGTACATCGAGGCAGCCCGCATGCTCGGGGCCAACTCCTGGCGCGTGATGACGCAGGTGCTGCTGCCGGCGTCGGTGCCCTCCATCGTGGCGGGCCTGCGGATCTCGGCGGGCCTGGGCTGGCAATCGCTGGTGGGCGCGGAGTTGATCGTCGCCTCCAGCGGCGTCGGCTACATGATGGTCAAGGGCCAGGCGTCCGTGTCCACCGCCACCGTCATGTGCGGCATGCTGGCCATCGGCGCGGTGGGCCTGGTGATCGACGTCGTGCTGCGCCGGGCGCATGCGGCCATCGAGAAGAAACGCGGACTCTAAGAGGATCACAGTGGCCAATATTCAGTTCCAGGGCGTGCAACGCGTCTTCAAGCAAAACGACAAAGAGTTTGTCGCGCTCAAGGACATCGACCTGGTCGTACAAGACCGTGAGTTCGTGGCCATCGTGGGCCCCTCGGGCTGCGGCAAGACCACCTGCATGCGCATGGCCGCCGGGCTCGAGCACCCCACAGGGGGCGAAGTGCGGGTGGACAACGAGATCGTCACCGGCCCCGGCCCGGACCGCGCGGTGGTGTTTCAGGCCTTTGCGCTGTTCCCCTGGAAGACGGTGTGGGACAACATCGAGTTCGGGCTCCAATCGCTGGACATCGACCCGCAAGAGGCCAAGCGCCGTATCGAGCAGTACATCGAGCTCATGGGCCTGCAAGGCTACGAGCAGGCTTACCCCCACCAGCTCTCGGGCGGCATGCAGCAGCGAGTGGCCATTGCGCGCGCCTATGTGCTGGACCCCAAGGTGCTGCTGATGGACGAGCCCTTTGGCGCGCTCGACGCTCAGACCCGCGTGGTCATGCAAGAAGAATTGGTGCGCCTGGCGCGCAAGAACCCGCGTACGGTGTTGTTCATCACACACGCCGTCGAGGAAGCGGTCTACCTGGCCGACCGCATCGTCGTCATGACGCGTCGGCCCGGCACGATCCGCGAAATCATCGACGTCAAGTCGATCCGAGAAGCTGAAGGCTGGGATGCGCACAAACGCATCGAGGACGTGATGGACCTGCCCAGTTTCGTCCACCTTCGCACCCATGTCTGGAAGCTGCTGCGCGAGCAGCAGGGCGACGACACCCATTGATAACCACCCGAAAGAGGAGACTGACCATGCGTACTGTGTTGAAAGCCAGCCTGCTGAGCCTTGCCCTGAGCCTGGGAGGCGTCGGCCACGCCCAGCAACAAGCGCTTACCGAAATCAAGGTGAGCTACCAGCCCGCCCTGTACTGGGCCCTGCCCTTCTACGTCGCCACCGAAAAAGGCTGGTGGGCCGAGCTGGGTCTCAAGCCCGTGTTCTCGACCTTCCCGGCGGGCGTGCCGCAGATCGCGGCAGCCGCGTCCAAGTCGTGGGACGTGGGCGGCACCGGCGGCGTGCCGGCCGTGCTGGGTCATGTGCGCTTTGGTCTGAAGACCATCGGCGTGAGCAACGACGAGTCCGCGGGCAACGCGCTGGTCGCCTCGCGCGCCACCGCCGAGAAATTCGCCAAGAACCCGGCC
>JBIKUT010000294.1:0-3433 GCA_044347465.1 Ramlibacter sp. | reverse complement strand
CGGTGTCTGCAGCGGCCCCAGAGGGCACCTGCGAAAATACGCGGTTTGGCGTGCCAAGGAAGTCTGATGCCTGCGGTGATCCCTGTTGTTGATGTCGAGTACGAGCAGCCCTCGGGTGCCAGCTGCGACACCCGCCATGCCTGGGCCCGCGTGCCGCCCGAGCCTTCGCCGGCCGAGCGCAGCGCGCTCAAGGACCGTATCCGGGCCCTGCTCAAGGCGCGCGATGCGGTCTTGGTGTCGCACTACTACGTGCACCCCGACCTGCAGGATCTGGCCGAGGAAACCGGCGGCCTGGTCAGTGATTCGCTGGAGATGGCGCGCTTTGGCCGCGACCATCCAGCGCAGACGCTGGTGGTGTCGGGCGTGCGTTTCATGGGCGAGACCTCCAAGATTCTCTCGCCGCACAAGCGCGTGCTGATGCCCGATCTGGATGCGACTTGCTCGCTGGATCTAGGCTGCCCGGTGAGCGATTTCAGTGCGTTTTGCGATCAGCATCCGGATCGCACGGTGGTGGTGTATGCCAACACCAGTGCTGCGGTGAAGGCGCGCGCCGACTGGCTGGTCACCTCCAGCTGCGCGCTGGACATCGTGCGTGCGCTCAAGGACCAGGGGCATAAGCTGCTGTGGGCGCCGGATCGCCACCTGGGCGGCTACATCCAGCGCGAGACCGGCGCCGACATGGTGATGTGGAACGGCTCGTGCATCGTGCACGACGAATTCAAGGCCTTCGAGCTGGAGGCCCTCAAGCGCGAGCACCCGCAGGCCAAGGTGCTGGTGCACCCGGAGTCGCCGGCCGAGGTGGTGGCCCTGGCCGATGCAGTGGGTTCGACCTCGGGCATCCTCAAGGCGGCCCGGGAGTTGGATGCGCGCGAGTTCATCGTCGCCACCGACAACGGGATGATGCACAAACTGCGTACGCTCAATCCGGATAAGGTGTTCATCGAGGCGCCCACCGCGGGCAACAGCGCCACGTGCAAAAGCTGCGCGCACTGCCCCTGGATGGCGATGAACAGCCTGGCGGATGTGGCGCGCGTGCTGGAGACCGGTGCGAACGAGGTGTTCGTGGATCCTGCATTGGGCGAGCGCGCGAAGCTGCCGATCGATCGGATGCTGGCCTTCACCCAGGGGCTCAAGGACGGGCGTGCGCCGGGGTCACTGGTGCCGAATATCGGCGCGGCCTAAAGCACCACGCGCCGGGCTTTAGGCGCTTGCCAAAATCCCAGCCTGCCCCGTACGCAGGATCGTGGGCAACGCTTTTTCTAGCATCTTTGGATAGTCGCGGCTGTAATGCAGGCCACGACTTTCGTGGCGCATCATGGCCGACATCACGATCAGATCGGCCACCTGCACCAGATTGCGCAATTCGAGCAAATCGCGCGTGACGTGGAAGGCGCTGTAGAACTCCTGGATTTCGTGCTGCAGCAAGGCGATGCGCCGCGCCGCGCGCTCCAGGCGCTTGTTGGTGCGCACGATGCCCACGTAGTCCCACATGAAGCGGCGAAGTTCGTCCCAGTTGTGGGCGATCACCACGGCTTCGTCGGCATCGGTCACTCGGCTGTCGTCCCAGGCCGGCACCGGCGGGGCCGGGGGCAGGGGGTGGGCCAGGATGTCCTGGGTGGCCGAGCGCGCGAACACCATGCATTCGACCAGCGAGTTGCTGGCCAGTCGGTTGGCACCGTGCAGCCCGGTGTAGGTGGTCTCACCAATCGCATGCAGCCCGGGCAGCTCGGTGCGGCCGGACAAGTCGGTCTGCACGCCACCGCAGGTGTAGTGGGCGGCCGGCACGACGGGGATCGGCTCACGCGTGATGTCGATGCCCAACTCCAGGCAGCGGGCCTGCACGTTGGGGAAGTGTTCGCGGATGAATTCGGGGCTTTGGTGCGAGATGTCCAGGTGCACGCAGTCCAGGCCGTGCTTTTTCATCTCGAAGTCGATGGCTCGGGCTACGACGTCGCGCGGCGCAAGTTCGGCCCGTGGATCGTGCGCCGGCATGAAGCGGGTGCCATCGGGCAGCAAGAGGCGCCCGCCCTCGCCGCGCACAGCTTCGGTGATCAGGAAATTCTTGACGTGCGGGTGGTACAGGCAGGTCGGGTGGAATTGGATGAATTCCATGTTGACCACGCTGCAGCCTGCGCGCCAGGCGGCAGCGATGCCGTCGCCCGTCGCCGTGTCGGGGTTGGTGGTGTAGAGGTAGACCTTGCCCGCACCGCCGGTGGCCAAGATGGTGTGCGGCGCGCGAAAGGCCACCACCTCGTCGCGCGTTTCGTCCAGCGCGTACAGGCCCAGGCAACGCTGCGGCGACAGACCGATCTTGCCGGCGACGATCAGGTCCACCAGCATGTGGTGCTCGAACAGCGTGATGTTGGGGGTGCGACGCACATGCTCGATCAGCGTCTGCTGCACCGAGGCGCCGGTGGCATCCGTCACGTGCACGATGCGCCGCGCGCTGTGGCCGCCTTCGCGCGTGAGGTGCAGCTGGCCGTTCTCGAGCGAGAAGGGCACACCCAGCGACCGCAGCCACTCGATGCTCTCGGGCGCATGTTCGACCACGAAGCGGGTGGCTGCCGGGTCCGACAGGCCTGCGCCCGCGACCAGGGTGTCATCGACATGCGAATCAAAGGTGTCGCCTTGGCCCACCACCGCGGCGATGCCGCCCTGGGCCCAGCCACTGGAGCCATCGGACAGGGCGCGCTTGGTGATCACGGCCACGCGTTGGGTGGGCGCCAGGTGCAGGGCCGCCGACAGGCCGGCCAAGCCGCTGCCCACGATGACCACGTCGAAATCCAGGGTCGCGCAGGCGTTCATTGAAAAAGAGAGGATCGGGCTTCAGGCCGGTTGGTAGGCCAGGCGCACGTAAATGGGCGCGTAGGCCTCGGCCTGCGTCAACTCGATCAGCGTTTCCTTGGCCAACTCCAGCATCGCGATGAAGGTGACGATCACGACGGGCATGCCGCGCTGGACCTCGAACAGGTCTTCGAATTCGATGAACTTGCGGCCTTGCAGCTTGCGCAGCACGAGGCTCATGTGCTCACGCACGGAGAGTTCTTCGCGCGAGATCTTGTGGTGCTGCACCAGCTTGGCTCGCTTGAGGATGTCGCGCCAGGCCTCTTGCAGGTCGATCACGCCCACATCGGGAAAGCGCGGTTGCAGCGATTGCTCGATGTACACCTGCGCGCGCAGCACGTCGCGCCCGAGTTGCGGCACTTCGTTCAGGCGGGCGGCGGCCAGCTTCATTTGCTCGTATTCGAGCAGCCGGCGCACGAGTTCGGCGCGCGGGTCTTCGGGCTCTTGGCCCTCGGCCACCTTTTTGGGCGGCAGCAGCATGCGTGACTTGATCTCGATCAGCATGGCCGCCATCAGCAGGTACTCGGCGGCGAGTTCGAGGTTGTGGCTGCGAATCTCGTCGACGTACTGCAGGTACTGGCGCGTCACC
>JBIKUT010000293.1:0-3436 GCA_044347465.1 Ramlibacter sp. | reverse complement strand
CAGCGCGCGATCTGTCAACGGATGGAGACCCCTATGCAGTCGGATCAGGACACGTTCAAGCGCACGACACCCCTTTCCACCTCAACACCTACCACCTCAACCCCCGCCACTTCACACTCGCACAACGCCGCCCCCAGCGCTCCGCCCCCTGACGCAGGCGCCCTCCCCTACACGCCGCGCACCGTCTGGCAAACCCCACACGGTCTGCCACCCAATTTCAATCGACACCGCAACCCTCGCCCCAATCGTGTGGCGAAGATCATGCAACGCTGCCTGCGTCTGATGTATCGGGTCAAGCGACTGTCGCAAGCCACCGCTGCAAAAGCCGCCGCAAGGCACTCGGCCCACGTGCCCCTCGCCCTTTCCTAGGATCCCCCTATGCACTCGCACGACCTGGCACTTCGGCTCATCGAACGCTTTGGCAAGACCCTCGGGCTTGAAGGACTCACGCTAGAAGGCGGCACCCACAGCTGCGCCCTGGAATTCGACGGCAGCCTGGTCGTGAACTTCGAGTTCCACGAGCCGAGCGAGCAGATGGTGATCACCTCGCTGCTGGCCCCGCTGCCCGAAGACGATGCCGAGCCCCTGCTTCGTCTGCTGATGCAAGCCAATGCCACCGACTACCTGCAGGCCAACGGCCTTTTCAGTCTTGAGCCTCAATCACAAGGGGTGATGTTGATGCACGCCAAGCCTGTGGCCGAACTCGACGACGCCACCTTCGAGCGACAGGTCGAAGCCTTCGTGAACAAGCTGGAAGTGTGGAAGCAACGCATCGCGCAGCTTCTGGAGGACCCTTCTGCCACGGTCGCCGCGATGGACGCAGCGGCCTCCAACGACATTACGACGGCCCCGCCCCGCGGACCCGAGCGCCCCTACGACGGCGCTCACATCTTTGGCTGACCGCAGGCCTGCGGCCCGGGCTCAGTAGCTCAGGGTCTGCACGCCCGAAGCGGTTCCAAGCAGGCAGATCGCCGCCTTCTGGTGGGCAAACACGCCCACCGTCACCACCCCCGGCCACTGGTTCACACTCGATTCAAAGGCCAGCGGGTCTGTCAGCGAGAGGCCGGTCACATCCAGAATGTGTTGACCATTGTCGGTGACCAGGGGCGCACCGTCTTTCAAGCGCACACGGGCGCTGCCGCCCATCGCAGCGAACTGGCGGGTGATATGGGCCGTGGCCATGGGAATGACCTCCACGGGCAGCGGAAAGCGCCCCAGCACCGGTACCCGTTTGGATTCGTCGGCGATGCACACGAAGCGCCGCGACTGCGCGGCGACAATCTTCTCGCGCGTGAGGGCCGCGCCGCCGCCCTTGATCATGTAGCCCTGGCCGTCGATCTCGTCAGCGCCATCGATGTAGACAGCCAATTCGCCCACGTCATTGGCATCGAAAACCGGGATGCCCAAGGCCTTCAGGCGGGTGGTGGAGGCATCGGAGCTGGACACCGCGCCGGGGATACGGTCCTTGAGGGTGGCCAAGGCGTCGATGAACTTGTTGACGGTCGACCCGGTGCCAACGCCGACAATCTCGCCTGGCACCACGTACTGCAAGGCGGCTTGGCCGACCAGCGTCTTCAATTCATCCTGAGTCACGCGACAATCTCCTGGCTAGCCGATTTCAAAAACCCGAATTATCCATGGCCCTCCTGCCCTACGCCCTCGCCCGCCCCTTCCTGTTTCGCCTGGACGCCGAGGCGGCCCACGACGCCACCCTGAGCGCACTGGCCCGCCTGCAAGGCACACCCCTGCAATGGACCTGGTGCAACACGCGTGTGAGCGACCCGATCGAGCTGGCGGGGCTGCGCTTTCCCAATCGGGTAGGCCTGGCGGCCGGTCTGGACAAGAACGCACGCTGCATCGACGCATTTGCGACCATGGGCTTTGGCTTTGTCGAAGTTGGCACCGTCACGCCCCTGGGTCAGCCGGGCAACCCCAAGCCCCGCATGTTCCGTCTGCCGCAGGCCAACGCCCTGATCAATCGACTGGGCTTCAACAACGAGGGGCTGGCCGCGTTTGTCGCCAACGTGCGCCAGTCCGCCGTGCGCCAGCCCGGTCAGGCCTCGCCCATCGTGCTGGGGCTGAACATCGGCAAGAACGCCGCCACGCCCATCGAGCGGGCCAACGAGGATTACCTCGCGGGCTTGGCCGGGGTGTATCCGCATGCCGATTACGTGACGGTCAATATCTCCAGCCCCAATACCCAGAACTTGCGCGCCCTGCAAAGCGATGCGGCGCTGGACGGGCTTCTGGGGGCACTGGCGGCGCGGCGCGAGCAGCTGCAACACGAGCACGCGCGCCAGGTACCGATCTTCGTGAAGATCGCGCCCGACCTGGACGAGACGCAGGTGGCAGTGATCGCCGCCACGCTGCGTCGTCATGGCATGGACGGCGTGGTCGCCACCAACACCACGCTGGCACGCGATGCGGTGTCGGGCCTGCCGCATGCACAAGAGACCGGCGGTCTGAGTGGCGCGCCGGTGCTACAGGCCAGCAACCGCGTGATCCGCCAGCTGCGCGATGCACTGGGTACGGGCTTTCCGATCATCGGCGTGGGGGGCATCCTCAGTGGCGCGGACGCCGTGTCCAAGATCGAGGCCGGTGCCGACGTGGTGCAGATCTACACCGGGCTGATCTACCGGGGACCGGAGTTGGTCAAGGAAGCGGCACAGGCGCTGCGCCAGCATCGGGCTGCAGCAGGCTGACCGCGTACTCGCCGATGGCCAGGGCACTGGTCAGGCCCGGCGACTCGATGCCAAACAGGTTCACCAGCCCGGGCACGCCGTGACGCGCAGGGCCGTCGATGCGAAAGTCAGGCGCGAGCTCGCCCGGCCCATGGATCTTGGGGCGCACACCGCTGTAGCTGGGGGCCAGCGCGCCATCGGGTAACTCGGGCCAGTAACGACGCACCTCGGCATAAAAACCGTCGGCGCGCCGCGGATCCACCGAGTAGTCGATGGCCTCCGGTGTGGCCACATCCAGCCACTGCAAGTCGGGACCGAAGCGGGCCTGGCCGCCCAGGTCCAGCGTGAGGTGCACCCCGAGCCAGGCGTCGGCCGGCGCCGGATAGATCAGGCGCGAGAACGGCGCCTTGCCGGTGAGGCTGTAGTAATTGCCCTTGCCATAGTGGGGCGTGGGTACATGCTCGGGTGCCAAACCCGCAAAACGCCGCGCCAGCGCGCAGGCGTGCAAGGAGGCGGCGTTGACGACGCAGGACGCGCCGATTTCGGTGCCGTCGGACAGGCGCACCACATGCAAGTCACCCCGGGGATCGAGCACCGCCGAATCGACCGGGCTGGCCACTGCGACCATGCCGCCGTGTCGCTCCAGGTCACCTTGCAGGGCCAGCATCAGGCCATGGCTGTCGACGATGCCCGTGGTGGTCGAGTGCAAGGCCGCGGAGCAACGCAGCGCGGGCTCGAGCGCGCGAGCCTGCTGC
>JBIKUT010000292.1:0-3443 GCA_044347465.1 Ramlibacter sp. | reverse complement strand
AGCCACCGCCGACGTGATGGCCCAATGCGATCTGCTGCAACGCATCTGGCCGCAGGTGGCGCGCGAGTGTGGATCGTGGCGGGCGGTGCAGCGCTACGCAGGCCGTCACGCCTGGCTCGGGCCGCCCTGAGCGCGCTGCTCGATTCGCTGCCACACCGCCAGCCGCTGCGCGCGGTCCAGATCGGACCATGCACCGATTTCGCCCAGCGTGCGCAGGCAGCCCTCGCACAGATCGCTGGCCACATCCATGCGGCACACCGACATGCAGGGCGAGCGCACAGGGCCCGGCGTGACCTCGGCGGCTGCCAGCAGGATGCGGGCCTGCTCGATCAGGGCGGGTCGGGGGTCGGTCATGCGAAGGCGCTTCCCGGGATCAAGCGGTGCGCTTGTTCAAGATCGCCGTGGCGGCGCGCGAGTTCGGCTTGCGTTGCAAGAACTCGCTGATGTAGTGGCCGGCATCCACCAGCTTGTCCAGGTCGATGCCCGTCTCGATGCCCATGCCGTGCAGCATGTAGACCACATCCTCGGTGGCCACATTGCCGGTCGCGCCCTTGGCATAGGGGCAACCGCCCAAGCCCGCCACCGAGGTGTCATAGCGCCACACGCCCATCTCGAGGGCCGCCAGCGTGTTGCCCAGGGCCTGGCCGTAGGTGTCGTGGAAGTGGCCGGAGATGTCATCCAGGCTGTAGTGCTTGAGGGTCGCCTCGAGTGCGCGCTGCACCTTGACCGGCGTGCCCACGCCGATGGTGTCGGCCACGCCCATGTGCTGCACACCGATCTGCTTCATCAAGCGCGCCACCCGCTCGACGCGCTCGGGCGCAACCTCGCCCTCGTAGGGGCAACCGAGCGCACACGAAATCGCGCCGCGCACCACAACGCCCGCCGCACGCGCCGCCTCGACCACCGGCGCGAAGCGCGCGATGCTCTCGTCAATGCTGCAGTTGATGTTCTTCTGGCTGAAGGCCTCGCTGGCCGCACCAAACACCACCACCTCGTCGACGCCGCTGGCCAGCGCACCCTCGAGCCCCTTCATATTGGGCGTGAGCGCTGCGTAGCGCACACCGGGGCGGCGCTGGATGCCGGCCATCACCTGCGCGTTGTCGGCCATCTGCGGCACCCACTTGGGGCTGACGAAGCTGGTGACCTCGATCTCTTTGAGGCCGGCGTCCTGCAGGCGATGCACCAGGCCGATCTTGACCTCGGCGGGGACGGTCTGCTTCTCGTTTTGCAGCCCGTCGCGCGGGCCCACGTCGACGAGCACGACGCGTGATGGCAGTTTCATAAGGTCCTCAGTATCCGCGTGCGGGGTCAACCACCCCGGCGATGGGTTCACCGCGCTGCAGGGCGCGAATTTTGCCCGCAATCTGCGCAATGCTCTCGTCACGCAAGGTGCGCGCCGAGGTGTGGGGGGTGACGGTGATGTTCGGGTGTTGCCAAAAGGGGTGATCCGCCGGCAACGGCTCGGTGCGAAACACATCGAGCGTCGCGCCGGCCAGATGACCGCTGTCCAAAAGCGCGAGCAGGTCGGCGTCGACTAGGTGGGCACCACGTGCGACGTTGATCACATAGCCACCCGGCTGCAACTGCGAGAGGGTCTCGTGCCGCAGGATGTCGGTGGTGGCGGGCGTGAGCGGCAGCAGGCACACCAGCACGCGCGTGGCCGCCAGAAACTGCGGCAGCTGCGCATCGCCCGCGTAGCCCCGCACACCAGGCACCTGCTGCGGCGTGCGGCTCCAGCCGTGCACCGGAAACTCAAAGCCCGCCACCGCCTGCGCCACGCGACGACCGAGCACCCCCATCCCCAGGATGCCCACCGGAAACTCGCTGCGCGCGCGCGGCTTGCGAAACGACCAGCGCCCCTGCGCGGTATCGGCCTCGTAGCCATCGAACTCGCGGAAATGGCGGATCAGGGCGTGGCAGACATATTCCGCCATCTGCACCGCCATGCCCGCATCGTCCAGGCGCACCACCTTCAGCGTGGGCGGCAGACGCAGCTTGATCAGGGCATCGACGCCGGCGCCTATGTTGAACAGGGTTTGCAAGGCGGGTTGTTCGTCGATGAAGGCCTGCGGCGGGGCCCACACCACGGCATGGTCGGCGGGCGCCGCGCCAGGGGCCCAGGCCGAGACCTCGGCGCCCGGCAAGGCGGCGCGCAAGCCCTCGAGCCAGGGCTCGGCCTTTTGTTCGGTGAGGCAGACAGCGATACGCATACCGCCATTGTTCCTCAGGAGGCCGGGTCTGAGAGCCGAAGCAGCTCGGCGCCCTCGGCCACCTGGTCGCCCGGCGCGTACAACACCTCGGCCACCGTCCCGTCGGCAGGCGCCGCGATGGTGTGCTCCATCTTCATGGCCTCCATCACCGCCAGCGCCTGGCCCTTGGACACGCGATCGCCCGCCTTCACCGCGATCGACACCACCTTGCCGGGCATGGGCGCGGTCAGACGCCCGCCCTCGGCCTCAGCCTCGCCGGCGTGGGCCAGCAGATCCAGTGACACGATGGCGGCCGCGCCGCGTGCGGCAAAGACATGGTCGGTCTCGCCCTGGGTATGCACGGTGACTCTCTCGCGCAGGCCGGCGTAGCGCAGATCGATCTGCGCGCCCTCGGCTTCGAAGGCCAGTTCGCCCGCTGCCTCGCCCACGGCCAGGTGCAGGCCCCCTTCATGTCGGTACGTCAGGTGCGCGCTGACACGCTCGCCGCCAAACTCGAATTCGAAGCGACGTACAGCCTCGCCATGCGAGCGCCAGCCATCACGCGCGCTCCAAGGGTCGCGGCCCGCGCTGGCGCGTTCATCCAGCAGGGTACGCGCCACGGCGGCCGCAGCGGCGAGGGGCAGGGACACGGTCTGCTGGTGAAACAGGGCGGCAGCCTCGCGCGGGATCAGCGCGGTATCGAGCTGGGCGTTGGCAAAGGAATCACTGCGCACCACGTGCCGCAAAAACTGCACATTGGTCGCCAGCCCCACGATCTGCGTCTGCGCCAGCGCCGTGTCCAGACGGGCCAGCGCCTCCTCGCGGGTGGCGCCGTGCACGATCAGCTTGGCGATCATGGAGTCGTAATAAGGCGAGATGGCATCGCCCTCGCGCACACCATCGTCCACCCGCACCGGCGCGCGCGTGAAGCTGCTGCACGCTGGCTTGCGATACACCTGCAGGGTGCCGGTAGCGGGTAGAAACTTTTTGTCCGGGTTTTCGGCACAGATGCGGGCCTCGATGGCGTGGCCGTCGATCCGCAGCTGGTCTTGTGTCAGTGGCAGCGGCTCGCCCGAGGCCACCCGCAGTTGCCACTCCACCAGATCGAGGCCGGTGATGGCCTCGGTGACCGGGTGCTCGACCTGCAAGCGGGTGTTCATCTCCATGAAGAAGAAGGTCATCTCGCCCGAGGGCTTTTGTTCGACGATGAATTCCACCGTGCCGGCGCCCACGTAATTCACGGCGCGCGCCGCG
>JBIKUT010000291.1:0-3444 GCA_044347465.1 Ramlibacter sp. | reverse complement strand
GATCACGTGCATCACTTCGCTGACGTTGGCGCGCGGGCGGCGCTTGTCGATGATCGCCAGGTCGCAACCGAGTTGCTTGGCCAGGGCACGCGCGCGCACCACGCCGCCGACGTCGGGCGAGACCACGATCAGGTCTTCGTAGTTCTGCTGGCGCAGGTCGGTCAGGAGGACCGGCGAGGCGTAGATGTTGTCGACCGGGATATCGAAAAAGCCCTGGATCTGGTCAGCGTGCAGGTCCATGGTGAGCACGCGCGAGACGCCCACGGTTTGCAGCAGGTTGGCCACGACCTTAGCCGAGATCGGCACGCGCGAAGAGCGCGGACGGCGGTCTTGGCGGGCGTAGCCGAAGTAGGGGATGACGGCGCTGATACGTTCGGCCGAGGCGCGCTTGAGCGCGTCGACCATGATCAGCAGTTCCATGAGGTTTTCGTTCGTGGGGGCGCAGGTGGACTGCACCACGAACACGTCGCGGGCGCGCACGTTGGTGTTGATCTCGACGGTGACTTCACCGTCGGAGAAACGGCCCACCGTGGCCGCACCCAAGGCGATACCCAGATGCCCAGCGATCTCCGCGGCCAGCGCCGGATTGGCGTTGCCGGTAAAGACCATGAAATCGGAATGCGGAGCAGCCTGCATCAGCGTTGCCAGCGAACTGGGTTTTTGGGTTCTTCTGACATTTGGCAGGGGAGGAAGGACTCGAACCCTCGCATGCCGGAATCAAAATCCGGTGCCTTAACCAACTTGGCGACTCCCCTACACGGGTGAACGGCCCGAAAGCCACCCACCGATCAACCGTCGCTGTCCGCCCAGCCCGCCAGGGGATGAACGTCCAGATTGCTGCACACCTGCAGTGTCCAGCCCTGCGAAGGGCTGCCAGCCAAGGGCTCTGGTGAGAGCCATCGTGCAAACACTGCGCTGCCCGAGCCGGTCATCCGTGGCGACAAACCCTGCGATTCCAGCCAGGCCAGAGCCTGGGTGACGTCGGGGCAAAGCCTCTGGGCAACCGGCTGCAAGTCGTTACAACCGAAGTCGTAGGGACGTGCAGCAAAGCCCGAGATTGTAGCAGGTCGCGTGTCCCGCCTTAGCTGGGGGTCGGAAAAGATCCGGGCGGTCTCCAGGCCCTGGTCGGGTTTGACCACCACGAAGCGGGCCGGGGGCAGGTCGATGGGCGTGATCTGCTCGCCCACGCCCTCCACCCAGGCGTTGCGTCCGCGCAGGAAAAACGGCACATCGGCCCCCAGCTGCAGGCCGATGGCCTCCAGGGCGGGGCGGCTCAGGCCCAGGCCCCACAGGCGGTTCAGGGCCAGCAGGCAGGAGGCGGCATCGGACGATCCGCCGCCCAGACCGGCCTGAGCCGGCAGGCGCTTGGTCAGGCGGATGTGGGCGCCGTGGGCGGTGCCGGTGGCTTGTTGCAGGGCCCGGGCGGCGCGCAGGCACAGGTCGTCCTCGGGCAGGGTGGCGCCGTGGTCTTCGCGGCTCAGGCGCCCGGCGGGGCGCAGCTCGAAATCCAGGGTGTCCTGCCAGTCAATCAGCATGAAAACCGACTGCAGCAGGTGGTAGCCGTCGGGGCGCCGCCCGGTGACGTGCAGGAACAAATTGAGCTTGGCCGGCGCCGGCACGTCGTGCAGGGATTTCAGTGCGGTGCTCATGACCGCCGCCGGGCCGCCCCAAGGCGGGAGGGGCCCCTCGGGGGGCAGGAAGCTACACGGAGTGAGCGGACGTGGGGGCGAATCATGGGACGTGGGGGCGAATCATGGTGTGTGCAGCACGATGCGTAAATCCGCGGCCGGGGCGGCCAGGCGGCGCGCGCGCAGACGGCCCTCAGTGCGCCCGGACAGGTCGACTTGCCAGCCGTCGGCCACGCTCGGGACGCCGGCCAGCCAGTCGAACAGGGCGGCCACGGGCAGGGGGGCGCCGGTGGCCTGTACCAGCAGGTCGTTGAGCGAAGCGGCTTGGCGCTCCGGCTGGCCGGGCGCGCGCAGGCGAGCCCGGTCCGGCGTCCACTGCAGCCAGGCGGCGGTGCCGCCCAGGGGCGTGAACAACTCGAGTTCGCCCGCGCGGGCCGAGCCGCGCAGGTCGAAGCTGGCGGTGAAGCTGCCTTCGGGGTGCCCCTCGATCTGCAAGGCCAGCCGACCGCTCCAGCGGGGGCCGGACAGCTCAGGGCTTGTGGGGGAGACGGCGCAACCCGCCAGGGCCAGCAGGAGGCCAGACGCCGCAGCGGTGGCGGCCCGCAGCGAGGTTCGACGCTTCACAGCTTGATGCGCAGGCGTTTGAGCGTCTCCTGCAGGGTCTCGTTCTCGCGATTGAGCAGCAGGCCCTCTTTCCAGATGGCACGGGCCCGATCGCGCTGCCCCATGCTCCAAAGCACCTCGCCCAGGTGGGCGGCGATCTCCGCGTCGGGGCGACCCCGGTAGGCCTGTTCGAGCAGGCGCGCGGCTTCGGCCTTGTTCCCCATGCGGAACTCGACCCAGCCCAGGCTGTCGGTGATGAAGGGATCGCCCGGCGCACTTTCCAGCGCCTTGAGGATCAGGGCCTTGGCCTCGGGCAGGTTCACATTGCGCTCGGCCATCGAATAGCCCAGGGCGTTGTAGGCGTGGTGAAAGTCGGGCTTGAGCGCGATGGCCCGTCGCAGCAGGCGCTCGAGGTCGTCATAGCGCGCGAGCTTGTCGGCGACGGTGGCCTGCTCGTACATCAGCTCGGCGTCGGGGGGCTGGCGCTTGGCCGCCTCTTCGAGCAGGTCGAAGGCCGCCTGATATTGCTTGTGCTCGCGAAGCAGCTGGGTCTCGGCCAGCAGCTTGGTACGGGCATCTCCCGGCTGGCGCTCGGGCAGGGCGCGAATCAGCGCGCGGGCCTCGTCCATCCGGCCCTGGCGCGCCAGGATGGAGGCGCGTCGGTTTTGGGTGGCGACCAGGTCTTGCGGGTTGCGGATCTTGTCCAACCAGGCATTGGCCTGGGCGAGCTCTCCGCGCTTTTCGGCGATCTGGGCCAGCGCCAAGTGGGCCTGGGCCAAGCCGCGACTGCGGTCGGCCGCCTCGCCCGCGGTCGGCGCCAGGGACAGATAGCGTTTGAGCGAGGCCTCGGCCTCGGTGAACTGGCTCTCTTGTGATTGCAGTAGGCCTTGCAGCAGCCAGGCCTCGGCCATGTCCGGTCGGCTGGCCGTGAGGGCCATCAACTGAAGGCGCGCATCGGGGTAGCGCTGAATGTCCATCAGCACCCGGGCGTAGGCCATACGCAGCTCGGGCAGCGGCGCGCCGTCCATGTAGCGGCGCACCAGGGCTTCGGCGGCGGGCTGGTTCGCGGCCATCAGGTCTAGGGCCAGCAGCACCGGGCCTTCGGTGGCGGGCTCGGCGGCCTGGGCGCGCGTGGCGGCCTCCAGCGCGTTGGCGGCATCGCCTGCCGCCAGGCGCATGCGGCCGATGGCGGTCCAGGCGGAGGAGGCCGTCT
>JBIKUT010000290.1:0-3447 GCA_044347465.1 Ramlibacter sp. | reverse complement strand
AGTTTCTGGTCGGACTCCCAGGCGGCTTTGTGGGCGTCAAACAGGGCGCGGTCATGCACCTTGAGCCAATTGAGGATGGCCGTGCGCTCGGCGCTCGGGCATTGCAGGATCAAGGCGCGCCCGATCGCAGCGGCCAGCAGCGGACGGGTGCTGCCGATGTCGGGTAGGTACTGGTTGCTGGTGTCGGCGCGCACGGAGTCGATGTAGACCACATTGCCGCGATCGCGCATGCCCAAGTTGACCGTGCAGCCGGTCTTACGGGCCAGATGCTCCATGAGCGGGCGGGCCAGCTGGCGCACATGCAGGTTCGCCAGCAGGGGGTGCCCCAAAGACAGCACGCCCGAGCCGAGTCGGTACTTTTGCAGGCCGGCGTCGCGTGTGAGGTAGCCGAGCAAGGTGAGCGTGTAGGTCAGACGCGAGACCGTGGGCTTGGGCAGCCCAGTGCGGTCGGCGATCTCGCGATTACCGAGCATCGGGTCGGCCGGGGTGAACGCGCGCAAGACCTCCAGGCCGCGCGCCAGGTTCATGGAGAACTGGCGGTCGGCGCTCAGGTCGTGCGGGTCGACCAGCCCGGGCAAGGCGATGGCAGGCATGCGTGTGATTCGTCGGGTCCGCGCCATGATTGGGGCCTTGCACCCCCGCGTCAACAGGGCGATCCAGTAGTTTCGCTGTGCGAAATAGGCTCTTGCGTCTCAAGGAGGCCTCTGGCACAAAAGGTGTCCTCACACACCCCAGACCGCCATGCACACCGACGCCACCTCCCCCGCCCCCGCCCGTGGCCCGCTGGCGGGCGTGCGCATCCTGGATATGGCCACCGTGCTAGCCGCACCCATGGGGGCGACGCTGTGCGCCGATCAGGGCGCCGAGGTGGTCAAGCTGGAACTGCCCGATGGCAGCGACGCGCTGCGTGGCCTGCAGCCGGTGAAAGACGGCATGGCCTTGTGGTGGAAGGTCGCCAACCGGGGCAAGCGCGGGATCACGCTGGACGTGCGCCAGGCCGAGGGCCGCGCCTTGCTGCTGAAGATGCTGCCGTCCTTTGACGTGCTGGTGGAGAACTTTCGCACCGGAACGCTGGACAAGTGGGGGCTGGACCTGGCCACCTTGCACCGCGCCAACCCGCGCCTGGTGGTGGTCAGGCTCACCGGTTTTGGTCAGACCGGCCCCTACCGCACCCGCCCGGGCTACGCGCGCATCTTCGAGGCCATGAGCGGTTTTACCAACCTCACGGGTGAGGCAGGCGGCTCGCCCCTGCATAGCAATTTCCCGGTGGGGGACGCGGTCGCCGGCCTGTTTTGCGCCTTTGCGATTGCATCCGAGATGGTGCGCCTGCGCGCCGACCCGCAGGCGCTGGGGGTGGAAGTGGATCTGGCGGCGACCGAGGCCCTGTTTCGTCTGCTCGATCCGCTGCCGGTGGAACACGAGCAGCTCGGGCAGGTGCGCAAGCCCGAGGGCAACCGCGCCAGCTACACAGCCCCGTCCAATATGTACCGTAGCCGTGATGGCGTGTATTTCTCACTGGTGGCGTCGTCCAACGCGATCTTCGCGCGCGTGTGCGAGGTGGTGGGCCGCCCTGAATGGGCCACCGATCCCCGGTTTGCCAGTAACCCGGCGCGCGTGCGCCATCTGGAGGTACTCGATGAAGGCCTGAGCGCTTGGTTCGCGGCGCAAGCTTATGAGGCCATCGCCACGCAGCTCGAGTCGGGGGGTATTCCGTTTAGCAAGGTCTACTCGATCGAGGACATCGAACGCGACCCCCATTACCAAGCGCGCGAGGCCATCATCCGCCTGCCCGATCCGGATTACGGCAGCTTGCCTGCGCCCTGCATCGTGCCGCGCGTGCCCGGGCGGACACTGGCGATCCCGCGCACCGGCCCCGCCGCTGGCGAGCACAACGCGCAGGTCTACGCCGACTTCGGTGTCGATGCCGCCGAGTTGGCGCGCCTGAAGCAAGCGGGGGTGATCTGATGACGACCCACTTCCCCGCCCTGCGCACCCGCCAGACCGAGACCGGCGTGATCAGCCAGATCGAGCCAGTGACAGTGGACGACCTCAGCCCTGGCGAGGTGGTGGTCAAGACGCGCTATGCCGGCGTCAACTACAAGGACTGCCTGTCGATCCACGGACAGGCCAAGATCATCGCCAGCTTCCCGCGCATCGCCGGCATCGAGCTGGTGGGCGAGGTGCTCGAGTCGGCCTCACCCGCGTTTCAGCGCGGGCAGTGGGTGCTGGTGCATGGCTTTCAAACCGGCATCGCCTTTGACGGCGGCTTCGCGGCCTGCGCCCGTGTGCCAGCGGCGCATGTGCATGCCTTGCCCGAGGGACTGACGCCCCACGAGGTGGCGATCCTGGGTGTACCCGGCTTCACGGCGGCCATGGCGCTGGAGCGCTTCGAAGCCGTGGGATTGACGCCCAACGACGGGCCTGTGGGTATCAGCGGCGCTGCGGGCGCTGTGGGTCTCATGGCCCTGGCCCTGTTCGCGCGGGCGGGTTGGCCCAGCGCCGCGATCACTCGGCGCATGGAACATGCGCCGGCGCTACAAGCCCTGGGCGCGGGCGAGGTGATCGATGCGGTCGTCCTGCAACAAGCACAACGCCCACTGGAGAAGGCGCGCTTTGCGGCGGCCATCGACAACGTGGGCGGGCCCATGCTGTCGTGGCTGCTGCGGTCGCTGCAAGACGGGGGGTGCCTGGCCAGCGTCGGCAATGCAGCCGGCAATACCTATGAGGGCAGCGTGCTGCCTTTCATCATGCGCCGCGTGCAGATGTTCGGCATCATGGCCAACGCACCCTGGGAACAGCGACACCGCCTGTGGACCCGGCTGGCGAGCGACCTCAAGCCCGATTTCAGCCGCCTGCTGCCGCACGTGCGGCACATCCGGCTCGAGCAGCTGATGGATCACGCGCGCCAGCAACTCGAGGGCCAAACGTCGGGGCGGGTGCTGGTAGCCTTTGAGGACTGAGGCGAATCGCGCTTATCCGATCGCCCGCATCACCTGTTCGGCGGTCGGGATCGGCGCCACCGCGCCATAGCCTTGAGTCGACAAGGCGGCAGCGGCTGCCGCATAGCGACCGGCCTGCACCAGGCTGTCGCCTTGCAGGAATCGGTGCACGAAGGCGCCGCCAAAGGTGTCGCCTGCGCCGGTGGCATCCACCGGTCGACAGGGGTGAGGCGCAATGCGGTGTCGATGGTGGGCATCCGCCACCAGCGCGCCCTGATCCCCCATCTTGAGCGCCACCACCCGCGCTCCCAGACGCAGGCAGTGGTCCGCCAGGGCATCGGGATCGGTCAATCCCGTGATGGCGGCCACGTCGTCGAGACTGGGCAGGCAGATGTCGCAACGGGCGATAACGTCGTTCATCACGGCACGCGCGCGGTCGAGGGGCCACAGCTTCAAGCGCAGGTTGGTGTCAAAGGTGACCAGTCGATTCGCCGCGCGTGCCACGTCG
>JBIKUT010000289.1:0-3448 GCA_044347465.1 Ramlibacter sp. | reverse complement strand
GAGCCGCTCGACAAGTACCTGAACGACGCCACGCTCACCGACGCCGCCTGGTACAACTACAACGACATCCTCAAGGCCTGGCGCGACGCCGACTCGGTCGACGGCAAGCCTTATGGCATTCCGTTTGACGGCGAAGTGACGGTGCAGGTCTATCGCAAAGACCTCTACGCCGCCAAGGGCCTCAAGCCCGCCGATACCTACGACCAGCTCCTGGCCAATGCCAAGGCCTTGAACGACCCGGCCAATCGCGTGTACGGCCTGGCCATGCGCGGCTTCGCCGGCGCCGGCCAGAACATGTACCTGTATCCCTCTTTGTTCCGCGGCTTCGGTGGCAACTGGTTCCAGGGCAAGGATCTGGTCGTGAACAGCCCCGAGGCCGTGCGCGCCCTCGACTGGTATGTCAGCACCCTCACGCAGTTCGCGCCGCCCGCCGTTCGCAACTGGAACTGGCCGGACATCGCCGATGCCTTCTCGCAAGGCACGCTGGGCTGCTACCTCGACGCCCACTCCTCGGCCGCCGTGATCAACAACCCCGAGAAATCCAAGGTGGTGGGCAAGATCGCCTACGCCCGCTGGCCGCGTGGCCCCGCCGGCAAGCGCGTCACCTCCATCTGGAACTGGGGATTCCCGATCAACGCCGCGCTGTCCGAGCGCGCCAAGAAAGCCACGTGGCTCTTCATCATGTGGGCCACCGCCGCCGAGACGCAGGCGCGCACCTCCTGGAAGTTCGCCGGCGCTGCCAAGCGCTCGGGTTTGAACCGTGTGTCCTCGTGGAAGGCGCCCGAGTTCGCCAACGCCATGAAAGACGCGGGCGACAACTTCATCAACGCTGCGCTTGAATCTCTGGAGCAAGACACCGACGTCGAATGGCGCCCGCGTGTGCCGCAGTGGCCCGCCGTGGGCGACACGATGGCCACCGCCATCCAGTCGGCGCTGGTCGGCCAGAAGAAGTCCAAGGAAGCCCTGGACGAGGCGCAGGCGCGGATCTCGCAAATCATGCGTAGCTAAAGCGCAATGGCGGACGGCGCGGCAGCCCGCATCGACTCGCAGGCACGACAGGAGCGGCGCTTCGCGCTGGCCCTGTTCGCGCCTGCGTTCGTCGTGCTGCTCGTCATCACGACTGCGCCGCTGGTATTTCTCGCCTGGAACAGCCTGCAAAAGCTGGACTTGGGCATGCCCTGGCTGTCCGGGTTCGCGGGCCTGGGCAACTACACCAAGATGGGGAACGACCCCCGCTTTTGGAATTCGCTCACCCTCACCGTCATCTACACCGCGTCCACCGTCGTCTTGCAGGTGATCATCGGCTTGTCGCTGGCCCTGTTGGTGCTGCAGATTCCGCGCGGGCAGGCGATCTTGCGCGTGGCCGCCATCCTGCCCATCGTGCTGGCGCCGGTGGTGGTGGGCCTGTTCTGGCGCACCCTGGTGCTCGCACCCGACTTCGGCTTGGTCGACCTTGTCACCCGCGCGCTGGGTCTGGGCAGTCATAACTGGCTGGGCGATCCGCAGCTGGCGCTGATCTCGGTGATCGCCATTCACACCTGGCAGTGGACGCCCTTCGCCTTTCTGGTGCTGCTGGCGACGCTGGCCACGCTGCCCCCCGATGTTTACGAAGCCGCGCGCTTGGACCGCGCCAGCGCCTGGCAACGGTTCTGGCACATCACGCTGCCCTTGATCCGGCCCGCGGTGGTGATGGTGGTGATCCTGCGCACCATGACCGCGCTGTCCGCCTTCGCGGCCATCTTCGCCGCCACCGGCGGTGGGCCCGGCACCTCCACCGAGATCTTGAACCTCTACGCCTACCGCACCTCATTCACCGAGTTGAACATCGGCTATGGCTCGGCGCTGGCCATGGTGCTGCTGGGTCTGACCATGTTCGTTTCCTGGCTGCTGTTTCGCCGTCGCCGGAGTCCTGCATGACATCCCGAATGAAACCCATGCCGCGCCAGATGATGCTGTGGGTGGTCGCCGGCTTGCTGGTGTCGGTCTGGGCCTTTCCCGTGCTGTGGGCGCTGCTCACCTCGTTCAAGACCGAGCGTGACGTGCTGGCCTATCCGCCGGTCTTGTTCTTCACGCCCACGCTGGCCAACTACCGCGAGGTCTTGTTCGGGCCCGCGTCCATCCTGCCCAATCTCTGGTCCAGCCTCGTCGTCACCTGCGCGGCGACCGCTTTGACCATGGCCTTTGCCATCCCTGCGGCCTACGCGCTGGCGCGGCTTCGTTATCCCTTCAAGCGCGCCAGCGGTTTCTATGTGCTGGTCACGCAAATGCTACCGCCGGTGGGGCTGGTCATTCCCTACTACCTGGCGCTGCAGCGCCTGGGCGCGCTGGACACCTACAGCGGCATGATCACCATCTACCTGACCTTCTCGCTCCCCTTTGCCATCTGGCTGATGGTGTCTTATTTCGAAGACGTGCCCTACGAGATGGAAGAGGCCGCACTGCTCGATCACGCGGGCCGTTGGGGCGCGCTGTGGCATGTGATCTTGCCGCAGGTGCGCGGGGGCATCGCGGTCACCACCGTGTTCGTTTTTCTCAATGCCTGGAACGAATTCATGTTCGCCGTCGTACTCGGCGGCAACAAGGTGCGGCCGGTCACGGTGGCCATGTTCAATTTCATCTCGGTCGAACAGACCCAGTGGGCCAAGGTAGCCGCCGGCGCCATGGTGGCGATGGCGCCGGTGATTCTGCTGGGGCTGTTGGCCCAGAAACATATCGTCAAGGGCCTCACCGTTGGTGCGGTCAAAGGGGGAGGACGTCGATGAACGCACGCGGCAGCGTCCGCTTTGAAGGGGTGGTCAAACGCCATGGCGAAACCACCGTGCTGCACGGGGTCGACCTGGACATCCGCGCCGGCGAATTCTTTGTGCTGCTCGGGCCTTCGGGCTCGGGCAAGACCACCACACTGCGCATCCTGGCGGGCCTGGAGCCAGTGAGTGCCGGCCAGGTTCAATTAGATGGCGAAGACGTCACCCACGACGAGCCTGGCGCGCGCGATGTGGCCATGGTGTTCCAAAGCTATGCGCTGTATCCGCACATGACGGTGGCCGAGAACATCGGCTTTCCGCTCAAGATGATGAAGCGCCCGCCCGCCGAAATCGCGCAAGCGGTGCAAGCGGCTGCAGCGCGCGTGCGCATCGATCACCTGTTGGCACGTCGCCCGGGCCAGCTCTCAGGCGGGCAGCAGCAGCGCGTCGCCCTGGCCCGCGCCATCGTGCGCCAGCCTCGCATCTTCTTGCTCGACGAGCCGCTGTCCAACCTCGACGCCAAGCTGCGCCTGGAGACACGCCTGGAGCTGCGCGAGCTGCAGCGCGATCTGGGTGTCACCACCGTGTATGTCACGCACGATCAGGAAGAGGCCATGACCCTGGCCGATCGCATCGCGGTCTTCATGGAAGGCCGCATCGTGCAAATCGGCACGCCGCGCGAGGTGTTCGGTCGGCCGGCGCAA
>JBIKUT010000288.1:0-3458 GCA_044347465.1 Ramlibacter sp. | reverse complement strand
CGATGCGCTCTTGCGTCACCGTCTGCTGCGCCACCGTCTTGCCGAACGCCGTGCGCGAAGAAGCGCGGCGGCACATCAACTCCAGCGCCCGCTCAGCCAGTCCGATCAGACGCATGCAGTGGTGCACCCGTCCTGGGCCCAGGCGGCCTTGTGCGATCTCGAAGCCGCGGCCCTCACCCAGCAGGATGTTCTCGGCGGGCACGCGCACGTTCTCGAAATACATCTCGACGTGGCCGTGCGGCGCGTCGTCATAGCCCATCACGTTCAGCGGCCGCACGATACGAATACCGGGCGCGTCGGCGGGCACCAGCACCATGCTTTGCTGCGAGTGCTTGGGCGCATCGGGATCGGACTTGCCCATGGTGATGAAGATCGCGCAGCGCGGATCGGCCGCACCCGAGATCCACCACTTGTGGCCGTTGATCACGTACTCGTCGCCGCGCCGCTCGATGCGGGTGGCGATGTTGGTCGCGTCCGACGATGCCACCTCGGGCTCGGTCATCGCAAACGCCGATCGGATCTTGCCGGCCAGCAGCGGCTGCAGCCAGCGCGCGCGGTGGTCGTCGGTGCCGTAGCGGGCGATGGTTTCCATATTGCCGGTGTCCGGCGCGCCGCAGTTGAACACCTCGGGCGCCCACGGCACCCGGCCCATGATCTCGGCCAGCGGCGCGTATTCCTGGTTGGTCAGGCCGGCGCCTTGCACGCCAGCGATCTTGGCGGTGTCCACCGGCAGCCACAGGTTCCACAGGCCCGCGGCCTGCGCCTTGGACTTCAGATCCTCGATCACCTGCAGCGGCGTCCAACGCTTGCCGGCGGCGGTGTTGGCCGCCAGTTCGTCGGCATAGGTCTTTTCGCTGGGGTAAACGTGGTCGTCCATGAACTTGAGCAGGCGTGCCTGCAAGTCCTTGGTCTTGGGGGAGTAGTCGAAGTCCATGGCGTCCTTAGGGTGCGAAACAGGGGAAGAGGGGGGAAGAGGGGGGAAGGGGAGAAGAGCGAAGTGGCCCGGCAAGCAGTGTGTTCAGCCCGCGCGCTGCGCGAACGACCAGGCCATCTCGGCCAGCGTACGCGCGCCTGCGCCCGACGAGGCCGCCTGCGCGCTCGAGGCGATGCCCTCCTGGGCGCGCTTGGCGATGCCTTGCAAAATGGCGGCCAGCCGAAACAGGTTGTAGGCCAGATAGAAATTCCAGTCGGCCCGCAGTGTCTCGGGGGAGGCCAGACCAGTGCGTTCGCAGTAGCGACGGATGTAGTCGTCTTCGGCGGGGATGCCCAACGCGGCATGGTCCAGCCCAGCGATGCCGCGAAACACGCCTGGCGAAATGTGCCAGGCCATGCAGTGGTAGCTGAAATCGGCCAGCGGGTGGCCCAGCGTCGACAGTTCCCAATCGAGCACCGCGATCACGCGCGGCTCGCTCGGATGAAACATCAGATTGTCCAGCCGGAAATCGCCGTGCACGATAGCCACCTTGCTCGCATCGCGTGCGCTCTCGGGCATGTGCGTGGGCAGCCACTCGATCAGACGGTCCATCGCCTCGATCGGCTCGGTCACCGACGCCAGATACTGTTTGCTCCAGCGCCCGATCTGCCGCTCGAAGTAGTTGCCGGGTTTGCCATAGCTGCCCAGGCCGCGCGCCGCAAAGTCCACCGTGTGCAGGGCGGCGATCACCCGGTTCATCTCGTCGTAGATCGCGCCGCGCTGTGCGGGTGTCATGCCAGGAAGCGACTGGTCCCACAGCACGCGCCCCTGCATGCATTCCATCACGCAAAACGCCCGGCCGATCACCGACTCGTCCTCGCACAGCACGTGCATCTGGGGCACCGGCACACCTGTGCCCGCCAAACCCTTCATCACCGCAAACTCGCGCTCGATGGCATGGGCCGAGGGCAGCAGCTTGGCCACGGGGCCCGGCTTGGCCCGCATCACATAGATGGCGCCGGGCGTGATCAGCTTGTAGGTGGGGTTGGACTGGCCGCCCTTGAACATCTCCACTGACAGCGGGCCGGCGAAGCCGGGCAGGTGCGCCTGCAGCCACGCGGACAGGGCGTCGGTGTCAAAGGCGTGCGCCGCCGACACGGGCCGCGTGCCTTCGTAGACGGAATAGTCGGTCGTCATCGCGTGATCAGCCCTCGCTGACCGTTTCCGAAATGCGCACCAGCGCCTGCCGATCGCGCACCACCAGGCCGCCCGGCTCGATACGGATCACGCCCTCGCGCTCCATGGCCTTGAGCTCCTGGTTCACACGCTGGCGCGAGGCGCCGAGCAACTGCGCCACTTCCTCCTGCGCCAGTTGCAGGCCGATGCGCATCTCGTTGCCATCGGCCAGGCTGGACACCCCGTAGCTGCGCACCAGGTGCGTCAGCTGCTTGGCCAGACGCGCGCGCAGGGGCAGGGTGTTGAGGTCTTCCACCAACCCGAACAACTGGCGGATACGCCGCGCCTGCAGCCGCAGCAGCGCGTCGTACAGCTCCACATGCTCGGACAGGATCTTGCGGAAATCGGCGCGGGCCACGCACAGCATCGTGGTGTCGCCATGCGCATAGCCGTCGTGCGTGCGCCGGTCGCCGTCCAAGATCGCCACATCGCCAAACCAGATACCCGGCTCCAAATAAGCGAAGGTGATCAGCTTGCCCGACACCGACGTGGAGCTCACGCGCACCGCGCCGCGTGCGCACGCCAGCCACTCCTCGGCGAGATCGCCGCGGGCTGCGATCAGATCGCCGTCTTTGTAGCGTTTGACGTAGGCGCATCGAAGAATGTCGTGTCGCAACGAAGGCGACAAGGAAGAAAACCAGCGACCGGAATTGATCGCTTCGCGTTCTTCGATGGTAAGAATGGGGTCGTCCATGGCGTGTCGTCTCAGTGACTGCCGCCCCCCGCCTTGTCGCCTGCGGGACCCGACAGCCTCGGTCTGTCCTTATTCGTAGCGCGGGGTTTGCTTGGCCAGAAAGGCCTCGATGCCGATGCCCGCGTTGGGGTGATGCAGGTTGCGCACGAACTGGTCACGCTCCTGCGCCAATTGGGCGGTCAGCGTCGCACTGGGGGCGTCGTTCATCAGCTCCTTGATGCTGGCCAGCGCATTGGGCGCCTTGGCATTCAGGCGCGCGGCCAGCGCCAGGGCCTCGGCCAGCGCGGTGCCCGGTGGCGTCAGGCGATTGACCACGCCCAGTGCGTGCAGACGCTGCGCCCCGATGCGCTCGCCCGCCAGCAGCAGCTCGCTCACCAGCTGACGCGGCAGCGACCGCGACAGCCCCCAGCTCGCGCCGCCATCGGGCGACAGACCCACATTGGCATAAGCCATGATGAAAAACGCGTCGTCGGCGGCGACGATGAAGTCGCAGGCCAGCGCCAGGGAAAAGCCTGCACCCGCCGCCGCGCCTTCGACGGCGGCGATCACCGGCTTGGGAAACGTGCGGATCGCCTCGATCCAGGTGTGCAGCCCCTCGACGGACTGTGCCTGTAC
>JBIKUT010000287.1:0-3473 GCA_044347465.1 Ramlibacter sp. | reverse complement strand
GGTCCTGCGTCCGGTGTGGATGCTGCTGCACATGGCGGTTCTGGCCTGGGGTCTGACCTTGCTGGTGGTGGCGCGCCAGCCGGCGTGGGCGCAGCAGGCCGGACTGGCCGCCTGGCGCCATATCCGCCCGCTGGTGCAGAACGCCGGCGGCATGTTCGGCGCGGGCGCGCTGTGGACGTTCATGCCCTGCGGCCTACTCTATTCGGCCCTGCTGGTCGCGGCCCTGAGCGGCGGTCCGCTGGAGGGCGCGATGTCGATGGCGCTGTTTGCGGCGGGTAGTAGCCTGGGGCTGATTGCCGGGCCTGGGGTGCTGGCTCGTATTCGCGACGCAGGTAATCGTTTGCGTCAGGACTGGGGGACGCGCGTTGCCGGAGCGCTCCTGGTTGCGACCGCTGTTTTCGCGCTTTGGATGGATTTGGCGGAACGTATTGCGCTTTGGTGTGCGTGAGTGTTTCAGGTAACTGCACCGCACGGGGCGCGCGGGGCGGGCCCGGGGGCTTCAAGTACGGGGGCCCTTCGGGCTTCCTTGCGGTGCTCGGTCGCTCAAACACGTCGCGCTTTCCACCCCCATCGCCCTGCGCTCCTCAGCCCCGCACAGGCGCCCCCGAACCCACCCCACGCACCCCGCGCTCCCTGGTTATCGAACGACTTCACGCGTGCATCACGTCGGTGTGCCCCCCGCCGCACGCCCGCCGCGGTGCAACGTCAACGAGGCCAGACCCCGAGATACGCCAGGCCTCGCGCGAGCCTGTTAACGCACCTCAGCGCGCTGGATCAACTCGATCTTGTAGCCGTCGGGGTCAATGACAAAGGCAATCACCGTGGCGCCGCCTTGCACCGGACCGGGTTCGCGCGTGATCTTGCCGCCGGCGGCGCGGATCTTCTCGCAAGTGGCATAGGCATCGTCCACGCCCAGTGCGATGTGGCCGTAGGCCGTGCCCAATTCGTAATGGTCGACGCCGTGGTTGTAGGTCAGCTCGATCTCGGCGTGATCGGGATTGCTGCCGTAGCCCACAAAGGCCAGCGAATACTTTTGCTCAGGCCGCTCGGTGGTGCGAAGCAGCTTCATGCCCAGCACGCGTGTGTAGAAATCAATGGCGCGTTGCAGGTCGCCAACGCGCAGCATGGTGTGAAGGAGTCTCATCCGCGGATTATCCCGCCAGTTGCTCAACCCACAGGCAGGGTGGGGTGGGGCCAAGCGGGTGCCGCCACCGGCGCGCCCCGCCCCTGGGCCAAGGCCTGTTCATATGCAGGCAGTACCTGCGCCGGATCGTTGCCGAGTGCCCGCACGAGGCAGATCCCGTCAGCGCCCGCCCTGGCTGCCTGGCGCGCCTGCTCGGGCGCGAGGATGCCCCCGATCGCCACCACCGGCGCCCCGGCGTGGCGGCACCACCAGCCCAGGTTGTCCAGGCCCTGCGGTACCCAGGGCATGTCCTTGGTGGTTGTGGGCCAGACTGGCCCGCAGGCGATGTAGCGCGGTGACAGCGCGCGTGCGCGGCACAACTCCCACACGCTGTGCGAGCTGATGCCCAAGGCCACGCCACTGGCCAGGAGCCCTTGCCGCCCCGCATCACCCAGCGCCATCAGGTCCTCTTGCCCCAGGTGCACCGCGTCGGCGCCGAGTTCGGCGGCCAAGGCCCAGTGGTCATTGATGAAGCACTGGGCGCCCACTGCACGTGATGCGGTGATGCCGCTGGCCAGCGCCTCGCGCAGGCTCGCCTGCCAGGCCGCGTCGGGCTGCGCCGGTCGCTTGATGCGAAGCTGCACGGTCCGCACCCCGGCCGCGAGGGCCTGCCGCAGGCGTTGTAGGTCGTCGGTGATGGCGTACAGGTCCAGGCGCTGCGCGGTGTGGGTCCTGGCCGGAGCGAACACCGGCGCCTCGCCCCACGACAGGCGCGGCAACTCGCCCCCCACGCGCAGGAAGGCCAGCAGCACGGCATCGGCGCCCACGAAGCCCTGAGCCAGGGCCTCTTGCACGTGGGCCGCGAGGGCCGTGAGGTCGTGAGTAGCCATCGCCGCTGTCCCCTGGATCCAGCCTCGCGCATGGTGGCTGTCCAGCCAGTGCAGGATCCCACCATCGCCCGTATGCGCGTTGACCACACAGACGACTGCACCGGACTGCGCGCGTTGCAGCGCGGCCCAGGCGGGTATGGTTTCGAGCGGCAGGCCGGTGGGTGGCACCGGCAGCAGCAGGTGCGACTCACGTGGCGGTGGCAGCGAGGGCAGGGGAGCAGGCATGAGGGCAGTCCGTTTTCAAGACGCGGGAAAAGGAGGAAGGCGGGCTTGGGTGGGAGGGCCTAGCGCATCACCAAGCCGCCATCGACAAACAGCACCTGTCCGGTGATGAAGGCGCTGTGCGCACTGGCCAGGAACAGCACCGGTCCCGCGACATCCTCGGGTCGCGCCAGGCGCCGCAGCGGCGTGGCGGCCGCGATGCGCTCGCGAAAACCCGCGCGGGTAGTGGCGCTGGCTTGCGTGGGGTAGACCAGGCCGGGCGCCACGCAATTGACCCGCACGCCTTGCGGCCCGAGTTCAGCGGCGAGGTTGCGGCTGAAGCCCACGAGCGCCGACTTGGCGGTGGCGTAGTCGTGATACGGCACCACCGGATGTTCGACCAGGTTGCTCGCGATGTTCACGATGGCGCCGCGCGCATGCCGTGTCAGGTGGGGCAGGGCGGCGCGGCACACATGGTGAGCGGCGCCCACCGCCCCCTCGAACTGCGTGCGGTAGGCGTCCCAGCCCGCCTCGCCGAAGGCCAGGCGCTGTTCCGGGTCGAAGGCATAGGGCGCGAAGGCGTTGTTCACTACCACGTCCAGCCGCCCGAACTCGGCGACCACAGTGTCCACCAGGCGCGCGGCGGCGGCGGGGTCACTCACGTCCGCCTGCATCGCCAGCGCGTCGCCTCCGGCCTCGCGGCAGTCCCGAGCCACCGCATCGGCCGAGGCCGCGTCGCGCAAGTAGTTGACGGCCACCGCCGCCCCCTGCGCCGCGAAGGCCCGCGCGATCGCCGCGCCGATACCCCGCCCCGATCCCGTTACCAGCACCACCTGTCCGTTGAAATCCATGGTCATTCTCCCGGCAGCAGGTTGCTGGCCGCCGCTTGCAGCAAAGGCAGATTCATCGTGCCCAGGCCCAGGCGCTGGCTGCATGGCCTGCGCTCAAGGACCATCCTCCTGCGCGTAGGGTGCGAGCCGGTCGGCGGCGCGCTCGGCCGAGGCCTCGATCTCGGCGATACGCACCAGATCGCGCAGATTGAAGCCGCCGTCATGGTGCCAGCCCGCCTCGGGTGCGGTCATGCTGCCCAGGGCGCAGACGCGGGTGATGCCCGCGTGCATCAGCCGCAAGGACAGCGGATACAGCCGCTCGGGCTCCACCGCCACGCCGGCGGTCTGCAGGTAGGCCGCGTGCGGGGCGAGCGCGTCGGCGGCCGCTTCCAGTGCGTCCACCGCGACGACCTGCACACAACGCCAGCC
>JBIKUT010000286.1:0-3482 GCA_044347465.1 Ramlibacter sp. | reverse complement strand
ATCTGCATGTGGCTGGGTCTGCCTGCCCTGGGCTTGGTGCTGTATCTAGGCAAGGTGACCTTTGTCGTGCCGCGCGCCCAATGGCGCGAGTTGCTGGTCCTGACCTTCACCAATATGGTGGTGTGGCATGTGTTGGTCATCGTGGCCATCCAGGATCTCTCCAGCGGACGCTCGGCCATCCTCTGTTACACGATGCCGATTTTTTCGGCCGTCTTCGGCATGCTTTGGTTCGGCGCGACGATGCAGCGCCGCGCCTGGGTCGGCATCCTCGCGGCCGCTCTGGGCGTGGTGCTGCTGCTCTGGCACGAGTTGAGTAGCTTCAGCGGCAAGCCGGTCGGCGTCTTGCTGGCGCTGACGGGCGCCGCCGCCTGGGGCCTGGGCACCCAGCAAATCCGCCGCACCCGCATGACCGTGCCCACCCTCACCATCGTGTTCTGGATGACCGCCATGACCACGCTGCTGATGACGGTGCTGGCCTGCGCCTTCGAGCGCGAGCGCTGGAGCGCACCCCCAGCCCTGACCTGGATGGCCATCGTCTACAACGCCTTCGGTGTCTTTGTGTTCGCACAGGCCACCTGGCTGTCGCTGGCGCGCAACCTGCCTCCGCTGGCCTCGACCCTGAGCGTGATGTTCATCCCGGTGCTGGGTGTCTTCAGTGGCGCGGTGCTGCTCCAAGAACCCCTGTTCTGGCAGGACTGGACGGCGATCGCGCTGATCGTGGTGGCCATCGCCTCGGTGCACTGGCCCACCCGCGCTGCATCGGCTGCCTCGGCTGCATCGCCCGACGCCAAGCCCGCGTCCTAGGCCGACGCCGCCTTCACCGCTTCAGGGCGCACGGGCGTCCTTGGGGCGACTGGCCCATTGCGCGTATTCGTCGGGGAACGCTGCGCGAAAGCGGGCCTGATGCCAGGCCACGCGCTCGTCCTGCCCGAGCATCGCCAGCGCATCGATCAGCTTCTCGACCACCTGCGGTTCCGGCGAGTAGTGCAACACGCGCTCGCCCATGTCGGCCAGGCGGCCTGCGTTGGCCAGCGTCAGCGGCGTGGTGGTGAACTCGGCGAACTCGACCTGCCCCTTGAACAGCACGCTGTGGCGCGCACTGGCGCTGGCGCCCGCGGGATACAGCACGCTGCGCTCCTGCGGCGGCAGGTAGACCTGCGAGGTGCGGTGATAGTCCCAGCCCACATACAGCACCGCCACCAAGGCCAGCGCCCACGGCGCGCGCTGCCCCCGCGGCATCGGCCCGCCGCTGCGCGGCTCGCGGCGCGACACCAACACAGCGGCCACCAAGATCACGGCCAGTTGGAAGGGCCCGTACCACAGCGGGTACTCGACCATGCTGTGCAAGATGATCACGCAGAGCACCGCCCAGGCCAGAAGCCGGTGCGGTGCCCGCTCGCGCCAGGGGCGCCCGAACACGAGCAAGGCCAGCAGGCCCGCCGCCAGCAGGAGAGCCACAGGCCATCCCAGTTCGACGGCGGCATGCAAGATCAAGTTGTGCGCGTTGTCGACGATCAGGCAAAAGCGCTCACCGGGATAGAGGGTGGCGTAGTGCGCGTAGTCGAGCATGCCGGGGCCCCAGCCCGTCCAGGGGTGCTGGGCGGACAGGTGCAGCGCGTTCTGCCACAGCACCTTGCGGCTGACGCAGCTGGCGCCGCCCGCGACCCGTTCGATCATCGTGGGCGCGAGAGCCAGGGTGACGGCGTAGCTGCCGGCGGCCAGCAAGGCCCAGCGGCGCCACACGCTCGAGGCGCCCCACAGCGGCGCCAGCAACGCCACGCCGCACAAAAGAATCCAGTGCAGCATGCCGGTGCGCGAAGAGGTGAGGGCACTGACCGCCGACAGCAACACCACGCAGGCTGCCAGCCCCCAGCGCAGGCGGCCTTCGAGTTGCGTGAGCAAGTAGAAGGCGCTGGCCAGCCCGATCGCCAGCAAGGTGGCCAGCTGGTTGCGTTGGCGCAGGTTGCCGTAGACCTCACCGCCCGAAGAGGCGCTGAACCAGGCCGTGCTCTCGAGGATCAGGCTGAAGTACTGGGCCACGCCCACACCCGCGTTGAACACAGCCGCGAACAGCCACGAAGACGCGAGCACCCAGGCCGCCGGTTGCGGGATGGCCGGGCGCAGCAGAAACCACAGCAAGGCCGCTGAGGCCGCCATCAGCGTCTGCAGGATGATGGGCGAGGGGCCGAAGGAGGGGTTGAGGATCCAGGCGAAGGCGAGGATCAGCGCCAGCAAGACAGCGCCCGGATCCGGACGCGCAGGGGATGAATGCATCGAGGGTGGGGTCACACCCCCGATCATCTCAGGACCTGGGGTTCCCCTTTCGCAGCTCAGGCGGGGCAGCGCCGATCAGCGGCAGGAGCCCGGCAGGGCACGCGCGGGGATGGGGCCTCCGCCCACGTTCGCCGGGGCCGCACATCTCCATGAAGCGATCGTCTGGCCCGCTGTAGCAGCCGCAAGAGCGTTGCCAGCAGCATCCAAAGGCTGGACGATGAGTGATCGACCATTGATATCGGCATCACCAAAGCCGCGCGTCTGCACGATGATCGTCCCGGTCGCATCCGTGTTCACCGCCGCGACAAAACGACTCGGGGTGTTCACTTCGCAGCCAAAGGCATTCGCGGCGGGCAACGCAGCGCCACTCTGAACCACTTCGCTGATGACCGTGCGGCACGGACCGGCCGCCATCACCACCTCCGACATTCGCGCCCGCGCCGTGTAGTCCTGATAAGCCGGCAGCGCGACCGCCGCCAGCACTCCGATGATGGCCACCACGATCATGAGTTCGATCAGGGTGAAGCCTTGTTGCAGACGTTGTTTCATGGATCCTCCGTTTTGATATTTGATGCATTCGGTTGACATCCACAACTGCTCCGCCAACCCCGTAAGAATACCAAATCGTTCTTTTGTCCCACATCGATTTGAGCGACATCTTCCGCACAAAGATTCACGTCACGTCCACTCGCGTGACCCCATCCCAGGCCGGATCGACAGGCCGCTCGCGCATCGCCACCACCCGCTGCGCATACAGCGCGCGCAAGGCCTGCGGCACCGCCTCCGAACGCAGGCTGCCCAGCAGCCGCTCACTGGAGCGCACGTCCTGGGCGCGGTAGGCCTTGAGCAAGGCCGCCCAGGTGCGTAGATCCTCTTGGGCGAGGCGATCGGCGGCGTCGATCGGGGCCCTCGGCGTGTGCACCGTCACCGCTCCCGCACGGCCGCGCACACACACTTTGTCCAGCTCCAGCCACTCGAAGTCGTCAGCCTCCCGACGGGTTACCTCGCCCGCGACGATGGTGACGCCGTACACCGCCGACAGACTTTGCAGCCGCGCCGCCAGGTTTACCGCGTCGCCCACAACGGTGTAGGCACGCCGCTGGGGGGAGCCCATGTCGCCCACGCACATCGCGCCGCTGTTCAGGCCGATGCCCACGTCGATCTCGGGCAGGCCCTGGGCGCGGTGCTCGTCATTGAGCGCGCGCACC
>JBIKUT010000285.1:0-3494 GCA_044347465.1 Ramlibacter sp. | reverse complement strand
GCTCCAGGGCCAGCACCTTCAGACCCAGCGACTCGAGCCGAGCCAGCGCGCGCGTCGAGGTCGCGGCCAGCACCAGATCGGGTCGGAGGGCCAGGATGGACTCCACCTGCGCATCGTCCATCCCGCCCACAGCGGGCAAGGCACGCACCGCCTGCGGCCAGTTGGAATGGGTGTCCACCGCCACCAGGCGCTCGCACGCACCCAGGGCGCACACGGTCTCGGTCAGTGAGGGCAGCAGCGAGACGATGCGCTGGGGCGGCGCGGTGAGCGTGAGGCGTGCGCCGCGATCGTCGGTCAGCGTCACGGCGTGCGAGGCGCCCGCTCCCGTGAGTGCGAGCAAGACCAGGCGCATCGCCCACCCACGCCATACACGTTCAGCCATGCAGACGACTCCACGCGCACACGATGCGGTGCATCTGCTCGATCCCATCGGTCAAGGCTGCGGGGCCGGGCTGCAGGATGTCGGCCGACTTGATCTCGAACAACTGCCCATGGCGCACAGCAGGCACGTCCTGCCAGCCCGGTCGCGCCGCCACACGCTCGGGCCGGAATTTCTTGCCGCACCAGGAACCGATCACGATGTCGGGTCGGCGGCGCACGATCTCGGTGGGGTCCTGGATGATGCGGTCCTTGCCCAGGGACTCGCGCGAAAGTTCAGGAAAACAATCGTCGCCCCCTGCGATCGCGAGCAACTCGCTCACCCAGCGGATCGCGCTGATTGGCGGTTCGTCCCACTCCTCGAAGAACACGCGGGGCCGCCGGGGCAAAGCGCGTGCCGTCTCTTCGATCTGCGCCAGGCGCGCGCGCATGCCGTCGATCAGGGCCTGCCCGCGCTCGCTCTGGCCTACCAGGGCCGCCATCTGCCAGAGCATCGAGAAAATCTCCTGCACGCTGCGCTGGTTGAACACCGTCACCTGCACGCCTTTTTTCACCAGGGCGCTGGCGATATCGGCCTGCAGGTCGGAAAAGCCGAACACGCAGTCCGGCTCCAGCGCCAGGATCTTGTCGATCTTGGCGCTGAGAAAGGCGCTGACGCGCGGCTTTTCTTCGCGCGCACGGCGCGGGCGCACCGTGTAGCCCGAGATACCCACGATGCGCGCCTCCTGCCCCAGCAGGTACAGCCATTCGGTCGTCTCCTCCGTCAGGCAGACGATGCGCTGGGGGCTGTGGTCGGCGGGCATCGCGGCGAGCTTACTTGGGTTGCCAACGCAGGGTGAGGTAGAGGGAACGCCCAGGCTGGTTGTAGCCGTAGGTCGTCTCGTAGACCCGATCCGTCAAGTTGTTCAACTTGGCCTGCAGGCTCAGGGCGGGCGCAAATTGCCAGGTGGCATGCAGATCGACGACGGTGTAGGCGTCCAGCGCCCGCGTGTTGTCTGCGTTGTCAAAGCGCGACCCCACGCGTAGCACCGATGTACCCAGGCGCCAGGCTCCCGTACGCCAGTCCGCGCCGAATGTGGCCTGCGTCTGCGCGCGTTTGGGCAACAGCAGGCCGTCGAGCTCGTTGCGGGGATCCATCAGGTCGAGAGCAGCGCGCAGGGTCACCCCCGCCGCCTTGCCGGCATAGCCCAGCGTCCAGCCATCGATACGCGCCTGTCCGATGTTCTGCGGCACGTAATTGCTATCGTTAACGATGGCATCACGAATGCGGTTGTCAAATCGCACCAGACGGACTTCGTGCTCCGCGCGGGTCCAAGTGGCGCCTACGTCCAGGTTGCGCCCCTTCTCCGGCTGCAGCGACGGATTGCCGTAGTAGTAAAGCTGATTGAAGGTCGGCGCCACAAAGCTGGTGCCGTAGGACGCGTGGACGCGCCAAGCCGGCGAGAGCCTGTAGCCGTAACCAGCAAAGCCAGCATTGCCGTTGCCGAACTGGGAGTTTCGATCCTGGCGCACATTGACCTGCCAGCTGTGTCCATCGGCCTGACCGTTAAGACCGACGAAGGCTCCATCCAAGGTTCGGCGGGTGACGGTGTAGGGACCGCTGCTCTCGACGTTTTGCACGCGCCGCTCCAAACCCGCCAGGAGCACGCCCGCGCGAGTGTCGACGGTGTTCTGCCAGGTGACCTGATCCTGGATCGTCTGAAAGCTGCCCGGGTACTGGGCCGCGACGTTGTTCGAGGTATCGCGGGTCTGCCCGACCCGCAGCGCGGTCTGCCAGCCTGTAGCCAGGCGGCCGGTTACGCCGGCCTGCGCCAGGCCGGCGCGGATACGGCTGCGCGCGTCGATCACTGCGCCGTCGTCGAAGTGGACGAGACCATCCGAGTACAGCACGGACCCGTCAATGCTCCAGTCCTTGTTGATGCGGTAACGCAGCGCGCCGTTGAACGAGGCCTGCCGGAACGGATCGCGGTCTGCGTTGAAGCCGGACTGCTTCGCGTTCGTGGCCGAGATGCCCTGGTCGGACGCCTGCTGCACACCTAGGCTGTAGGTCAGGTCGCCCTGCCCCCCCGATACGCCCGCGGCCAGGCGCTGATGCGACAAGCTGCCGGCCGTGACGCTGGCCCAAGGGTGCAACCCATCGCGGGGCTTACGGGTGAACACCTGCACCACGCCCGCCGCGCCGTCCGCTCCGTACAGGGCCGAGGCTGGACCCTTGACCACTTCGATGCGCTCGATCGCCTCGACTGGCAGAGTCTCCCAGATCGGTGTGCCGGCGGTGGCAGAGCCGTATCGGACGCCGTCGATCAACAAGATGGTGTGGCGAGCATCACCCCCACGGACCAACACGCTCGACAGCTGGCCTGGGCCGCCATTGGCGGTGGCCTGGAGGCCAGCTTCGCGCGCCAGGATCTCAGGCAAGGTGCGCGCACTGGACGCCTCAATGGCGGCGCGCTCGATGACATGCACCTCACTGACCAACTCGTCGCTGCGGGTGTCGATACGCGTAGCAGTGACCACGGTGGCGGGTAAGGTGGCGGGCTGCGCCCAGGCCAGCGAGGACGCGGCCAGGCTCAGTGCGAGCGTGCACGCGCGTCGGCGCGGTACGGAAAGCACACGATTTTTCATGGGAAACCAACAGTGAAAAGCCCACACCGGCTTCCCCGCCAGTGCATTGGGCGTTACGGCAGACACTGCGCTTGCGCGCACCGTCGCCACCTTGTTGGCCGGTATCCGGGCTGACGGATCGCCCTCATCGCCTTCCCAGGCCCCAAGGGGCCCAGTGGCACATCGTGATGAGGGCGGGCGTACATCCAAAGATCTACGCGCTCCGCTTACCGTTGCGGGGGCAGCGCAGGTTGGGCCCCGGGGGGCCTTCCTGCTTCCCGTTGAACTGCGGCATGAGAACCACACCGCGAGCACCAACGGGCGGATTCTAGGGCCTGCGCCTGATCCAAACCCTACAATCGCAGCCCATGGACTCCGACTCCTCTCTGGACCCGCTCGCAGAACGCGTCGAACGCCTGCTGGTGCGACACGAGGAGCTGCAACGCACCAACGCGCTGCTGGTGTCGCAACTCGAAGCCCTCACCCAGGAACGCGATTCGCTCAAGTCGCGT
>JBIKUT010000284.1:0-3501 GCA_044347465.1 Ramlibacter sp. | reverse complement strand
CAGGGCAAGCCGCAGGCCCCACCTCGCCTGGGTGAGGCCGAACAGACGCTGCGGCTCCTGGAGTGGACCGCCATTCGCCGGCTCGATGGCCTCTTGCAAGGCGACTACCGCACCCTGATGCGCGGGCACGGCATGGACCTGGCCGACCTGCGCGAATACCAGCACCACGACGATGTGCGCCACATCGACTGGAACGTCACCGCGCGCCACGGCACGCCGCATGTGCGGGTGTTCACCGAAGACCGCGAGATGGCCGCCTGGTTCCTGGTGGACCTGAGCCCCTCGATCGACTTCGGTTCGCTCGAGCGACGCAAACGCGATCTCGCCACCGACTTCACCACCGTGCTGGCGCGTCTGCTCACGCGTCATGGCAACCGGATCGGCGCGCTGCTCTATGGGGCGGGCGTCGACACCGTCATTCCCACCGGCAACGGCCGCCGCCATGTGCTGCACCTGCTGCACAGCCTCGTGCATCGCCCGCCGCCTGCCGACGCCGGCACGACCCGCCTACGTGACCTGCTGGATGCAGCGGCAGGCGTGATCAAGCGGCGCTCCACGCTGTTTGTCGTCTCGGATTTCATCAGCGAACCCGGTTGGGAGCAGGCTCTGGCGCGGCTGGCGCTACGCCATGAGGTGGTGGCCGTGCGCGTGCTCGATCCGATGGAGCAGGCGCTGCCCGATCTGGGGCTGCTGACGCTGCGCGATGCCGAGAGCGGCGAGCACCTGCTGGTGGACACGCACGATGCGGGCTTTCGGGAGCGCTTTGCGCGCCTGGCGGCGCAGCGTGAGGCGCACTTGCGCGAGGGCCTGGCACGCGCGGGCGTGGACACGCTCGAACTCGCCACCGACGACGACCTGGTTGATGCCCTGGTGCGTTTTGTCGAACTACGCAAGCGCCGTGCACGTCTTTCCTCCGGCAGCTTGCCGGCCCACCTCAAACGGGCGGCCTGAACGTCCGCCCCTGCCTGCTATGCACTTTCTCTGGCCCCAACAACTCTGGCTCCTGCTGCTGCTGCCGCTGCTGGTGCTGCTGTACCTGCTCCTGCTTCGGCGCAAGAAGAAACTGGCGGTGCGTTATGCGTCGCTGGCCATCGTGAAAGAGGCGCTGGGGCGCGGCCCCGGCCTGCGCCGTCACATCCCGCCCGTGTTGTTCCTGCTGGCCCTGGCGGCCATGCTGCTGGCCGCCGCGCGCCCGGTGGCCACCATCACATTGCCCTCGACGCAGCAGACCATCATCCTGGCCATGGACGTCTCGGGCAGCATGCGCGCCACCGACGTTCAGCCCAATCGGCTGGTGGCCGCCCAGAACGCCGCCAAATCTTTTTTGGGCGACTTGCCCCGTGATGTGAAGGTCGGCATCGTGGCCTTCGCGGGCTCGGCTCAGGTGGCGCAACTGGCCACCCTGAACCGCGAAGACCTGATCACCGCGATCGATCGCTTCCAGATGCAGCGTGGCACCGCCACCGGCAACGCGATCGTGATGTCGCTGGCCACCTTGTTCCCCGACGACGGCCACATCGACCTGCAGCTGATGCAAAACAACCGCGACCGCATGCGCGGCACCGCCATCGACGCGGAGAAAAAAGAGAAAGAGAAAAAGCCCTTCACCCCGGTCCCGCCGGGCTCGTACACGTCGGCGGCGATCATCATGCTGACCGATGGCCAGCGTACGACCGGCGTGGATCCGATGGAGGCCGCCAAACTGGCCGCCGAGCGCGGCGTGCGGGTCTACACGGTGGGGATTGGCACAGTCGATGGCGAGACCATCGGCTTTGAAGGCTGGTCCATGCGCGTGCGGCTGGACGAAGAAACGCTCAAGCAGATCGCCAACAAGACCAGCGCCGAATACTTCTACGCGGGTAGCGCCCAAGACCTCAAGAAGGTCTACGAAACCCTGAGCACGCGCCTGACCGTCGAGAAAAAAGAGACCGAGGTGTCGGGCCTGCTGGCGCTGCTGGCCGCCGCCCTGGCCGTGGTGTCGGCCGGGCTGTCGGTGCTGTGGTTCAACCGGATTCTCTAGCGCGCCTTAACCGACTCGGCCCAGCGCACGAAGAATCTTCTCGGGCGTCAGCGGCTGTGACCAGCACTGCGCATCGAGCGGTGCGAGCGCGTCGTTGATCGCGTTCATCACCGCCGCCGGCGCACCGGCTGTGCCGGCCTCGCCCGCACCCTTGGCACCGAGCTGGCTGCTGCGGGTGGGCGTTTGCACGTGGGCCACTTCGATGTCGGGCATCTCGCCGCTCATAGGCACCAGGTAGTCGGCCATGCTGGCGTTGATCATGAGACCCCGCTCGTCGTAGAGGCACTCCTCGAGCATCGCGCCGCCAATGCCCTGCACGATCGCACCGCGAATCTGCTCGTCGACCAGCTGGGGGTTGATCACGCGGCCGCAGTCTTCCACCGCCCAGTGTTTGAGCAGCTTGACGAAGCCCGTGTCCGGGTCGACCTCCACATACGAGGCCTGGACCCCGTTGGTGAAGATGAAGGGATAGTCACGCTGCGCGTAGTGGCGCGTGACCATGAGTTCGGGCGTGAAATCCTTGGGCAGCATGTCGGAGCGGAAGTAGGCCACGCGTCCGAGTTCAGGGAAGTCCAGCACAGGCGCCAGGGTGGCCGCATCCACCACCTGGCCACGGCGCACGGCGAGGCCAGCGGCGTCGCGTTGAAGGATCACGGCCGCGACCTGGAGGATGTTGGCGCGCAGCGCCTGACCCGCCAGCAGCACCGCTTCGCCGCCCACACCGGCCCCACGCGAGGCCCAGGTTCCACCGCCATACGGGGTGACGTCGGTGTCACTGAGCACCAGGCGCACCTTCTCCAGGTCCACGCCCACGGCATCTGCCGCGATCTGGCGGTAGATGCCGTCGTTGCCCTGGCCCTGTTCGCCCACGCTGACGCTCACGCTGATCGCCCCCGAGGGGTCCAGGCGCATGGTGCAGCCGTCCTGCGAGGCGATGCGCGCACCGCCCACGCCATAGAACGCGGCGCTGGGGTTGGTCAACTCGATCAGTGCCGCAAAGCCGATACCCCGGTAGATGCCTTGCTCACGCAGCTGCGCGATTTCGGCCTTGAGCTTGGGGTAGTCCATCAACTGCTCGATCTTGCGCAAGCAGGCTTCGTGCGACAGCACCTCCAGCTTGATGCCGCTAGCGCCGGTGGCCGGGTAGGCATCGTCGGGGATCACGTTCTTCTTGCGAAACTCCAGCGGGTCCATGCCGATGGCGCGGGCGGCCTGATCGACCAGGCCCTCGGTCACCGCGCAGGCGATGGGGTGCCCCACGCCACGGTACTGGCAGGTGGGCGTCTTGTTCTGGAAGACGACCTGCAAACGCGCGCGGTAATGCTGGTGTTTGTAGGGGCCGCCCACCAAATTGACCACCTGGTTGCCCTCGATCGCGCTGGTGCGCGGGAACATCGAGTACGGGCCGATGCCCGTGAGGTCGTCCATGTCAAACGCCAGAATCTCGCCGCTCTTGCTGGCGGCGATACGGGCCTTGACGC
>JBIKUT010000283.1:0-3530 GCA_044347465.1 Ramlibacter sp. | reverse complement strand
GGCGTTCTCGTTCGCAGCGGCCTCGTTCTTCCCGGCACTGGTTCTGGGCATCTTCTGGAAGCGCGCCACCGGCGCCGGCGCCTGCCTGGGCATGATTGCCGGCCTGGGCATTACCGCCTACTACATGGTGACCACCCAGCCTTGGCTGCGCGGCATCTTCGGCGTGACCTCGCCGATCGACCTCTGGTACGGCATTGCGCCGATCTCCGCCGGTGTGTTCGGTGTGCCGCTGGGCTTTGCCGTGATCATCCTGGTGAGCCTGGTGACCCCCGCACCCAGCCAGAAGATCCAGGAACTGGTGGAACACGTTCGCTACCCGAACCTGAAGTCCTCCTGATCGTGTTTGACCTGACCGGTCCGCCGGTCAGGTTCGATCTGCAAACCGGCAAGCCTCGTGCTTGCCGGTTTTTTTTGTGCCTGCGATTTCTTCGTTCGGGTGGGCATATCCCCTGCGCGGCGCTCGGCGAGGCCCCGGTCCCTAGAATGCTTGGCCCCCTCAGAGAAAGACCGGCTGTATGACCCAGGGATTGATCCGCATCCGCGGCGCCAGGCAACATAACCTGAAGAACCTCGACCTCGACCTGCGCACAGGCGAGCTCACGGTCGTCACCGGCCCCAGCGGATCGGGCAAGTCCAGCCTGGTCTTCGACACGCTGTACGCCGAAGGCCAGCGCCGGTATGTGGAGACCTTCTCCGCCTACGCTCGCCAGTTCCTGGACCGCATGGACAAGCCCGCGGTCGACCGCGTCGAGGGCGTGCCACCGGCCATCGCCATCGATCAGACCAATCCGGTGCGCTCCTCGCGGTCCACCGTCGGCACGATGACCGAGCTCAATGACCACCTCAAGCTCCTCTACGCCCGCGCCGCCCAGCTCTTTGACCGCCAAACCGCGCAAGCCGTGCGGCACGACTCGCCCGAGACCATCTACGCGCAGCTGAAGGCGCGCACCCAAGCCGAAGATCCGCGCCTGGTCATCACCTTCCCGGTGGAACTGCCCGCCAGCACCACGCCCGAGGAGCTCGAGCAGTGGCTGGCCGCCAGTGGCTTTACCCGCGTGCAGGCGCAGCGCGAGGTGGCCACCCCCACCGGGCCGCGCAAGGTCTTGGACGTGGTGGCCGACCGCCTGCGCCTGCAGGGCGCCGAAAAGATCCGCGCCATCGAGGCGATCGAAGTGGCCCTCAAACGCGGCGCCGGCCGCATGGCCGTCTACGCGCAAACCAGCGAAGACAGCTGGGACGTGTGGAAGTTCTCCACCGGCCTGCATTGCCCCGACAGCGACATTCGCTACGCTGACCCGCTGCCCTCGATGTTCTCGTTCAACAGCGCGGTGGGCGCCTGCGAGGTGTGCCGGGGCTTTGGTCGCGTGATCGGCGTCGACTGGGGGTTGGTCATTCCCAACGAAAAGCTCACGTTGCGCGCCGGCGCGATCAAGACCATCCAGACCCCCGCCTGGGTCGAGACCCAGGACGACCTGATGCGGTACGCCGAAGCCGCCGGTATCCCGCGTGATACGCCCTGGTACAAGCTCACGCCCGAACACAAGGCCTGGGTGCTCGATGGCACGCCCGGCTTCAAGGACAGCAACTGGAACAAGCAGTGGTATGGCATCAAGCGCTTCTTCCAGTACCTGGAGAGCAAAGCCTACAAGATGCATATCCGGGTGCTGCTGTCCAAGTACCGCAGCTACACGCCCTGCGAGACCTGCGGCGGCGCGCGCCTGAAAACCGACAGCCTGCTGTGGCGACTGGGCTCGAAAGAAGACGCCGACACGGTGCTGCCGCCCGCGCAGCGCTTCATGCCGGTCGGCGTGAGCTGGAGCCGCGCGCAACTCGAGGCCCTGCCCGGTCTGTCTGTGCATGATTTGATGCAGCTGCCGATCGATCGCCTGCGACAGTTCTTTGCGCGCCTGGCCCTGCCGCAAGGCGATGACGCACAAGCGCTCAAGCTCTTGTTCGAAGAGATCACCACCCGCCTGAAGTACCTGGTCGATGTGGGCATCGGCTATCTCACGCTCGATCGCCAAAGTCGCACGCTCTCGGGCGGCGAGGTGCAACGCATCAACCTCACCACCGCCCTGGGCACCTCGCTGGTGAACACCCTCTTCGTGTTGGACGAACCGAGCATCGGCCTGCACCCGCGCGACATCCACCGCATCACCGAGGCCATGAAGCGCCTGCGCGATGCGGGCAACACGCTGGTGGTGGTCGAACACGACCCGGCGGTGATGCTGGCCGCCGACCGCATGATCGACATGGGCCCCGGCCCGGGCGAGCGCGGAGGGCAGATCGTTTTTGATGGCACCACCGACGACCTGCGCAGCGCCGACACCCTGACCGGTGACTACCTGGGCGGGCGTCGCCAGGTCGGCATGGGCTTCAAGCGCGCCGTCACCGATTCCACGCCACGCCTGATCCTGGAAGGTGCGACCGAACACAACCTGCAAAACCTCTCGATCGAATTCCCCTTGCAGCGCCTGGTGTGCGTCACCGGCGTGTCGGGTTCGGGCAAGTCCACCCTGATCCAGGACATCCTCGCACCGGCGCTGCTACGCCAGTTTGGCAAGGCCACCGACACGCCCGGCCGGCATGACCGTTTGCTGGGCGCCGATCACCTGGGTGATGTCGTGTTTGTCGACCAATCCCCCATCGGCAAGACCGCGCGCTCCAACCCCGTGAGCTATGTCGGTGCCTGGGACGCGATCCGCGAGATCTTTGCGACCGCCCCCCTGGCGCGCCAGCGCGGATACACCGCCTCCAAATTCAGCTTCAACAGCGGCGACGGCCGCTGCCCCACCTGCGGCGGCTCTGGCTTCGAGCATGTGGAGATGCAGTTCCTCTCCGACGTTTACCTGCGCTGCCCCGACTGCGACGGCAAGCGCTATCGCCCGGAGATCCTGGAGGTCACCATCGAGCGCCAGGCCTTGGGGGCGGTCCACCCGCGTGTCCTGAACGTGGCCGACGTGCTGGAACTCACCGTCAGTGAGGCCGTGCAACTGTTCGCCCATGACCGCGAGGTGCTGCGCACCCTCCAACCCATCGTCGATGTGGGCCTGGAATACGTGAAGCTGGGTCAGCCTGTGCCCACGCTCTCGGGCGGCGAATCGCAGCGCCTGAAACTGGCGGGCTTCCTGGCCGAGGCGGCCAGCCGTCGCAGCCCGCAGCCGCTGGCCACGCGCGGCACGCTTTTTCTGTTTGACGAGCCCACCACCGGCCTGCACTTTGACGACATCGCCAAGTTGATGCGGGCCTTGCGCAAATTGCTGGAAGCCGGTCATTCGCTGATCGTGATCGAGCACAACCTCGATGTGATTCGCGCCGCCGACTGGCTGATCGACCTGGGCCCCGAGGGCGGCGATGCCGGCGGCCTGCTGGTCACCGAAGGTGCGCCTGATGACGTCAAGCAGCATCCCCACTCGCACACCGCCCGTGCGCTGCGCGAATACGATGGCACGCTGGGCGCGGCCGAACCGTCGGCCGTCGCCCGGGTTCGCAAGGCGCTGCCCGCGCGCACCGAGGCGATCGAGATCATC
>JBIKUT010000282.1:0-3544 GCA_044347465.1 Ramlibacter sp. | reverse complement strand
GGCGGCCCGCATCGGGATCGCCCGCACCGGGCCAAACACCGGATCGCCATACCCACGAAAACTGCGCACGCCGGGCGTACCCGGCTGACTGCGCCGCGACAAGATCCAGGCCGGCACCCCGGCGCGCCGCGCCGCGGCCGCATCGCGGTCTAGCCGATCGCCGATCATCAGCGCCCGCGCCGCCGGCACCCCCGTGCGCGCCAGGATGGCCTGCAGCCCGCGCGGATCGGGCTTTAGGCGCGCAATCTCGGCATCGGTGGCCGACACCGCACCATCCACTTGCAAGCCCAGCGCCTGCAACTTGTCGGCAGCCGGATAGTCCGACAGCGCCCACACCGGCTTGCCCGCCGCGCGCAGCCCCGCGAACACCGCCTGCACCTGCGGCCAGCGGCAGGCCTGCAGCAAGGGCAGTGGCCGCTGCTGCATCCACTCCTGCACCAGCGCACGCACCTGCCGCTCGTCGCAGCCCGTGCGCGCGGCGGTGCGGGTGTATTGCAAAGTCAGAAAGTCGCCGCACGCCTCCTGCGCCAGCGCCTCGCGCACCCGGCGAAACGTCCCCAGCACCTGCAGCGTGCGCAAGCTGCGCTCGCGCCACGCCGCCACCAGCAGGTGCTGCAGCATCGCGCGGCGCAGGCGGGCCGCGTCATACAAGGTGCCATCCACATCGAACACCACCAGGTCGATGCGATCCCAGTCGGGCGCAGACCTCACGGCGACGTGCCCAGCACGATGAAGTGCGGCTCGGCCAGCGCATGCAGTGCAGGCAGGCTCACGAAACTCAGACCCACCAGCGCCAAGGCGGTGGCCCCGGTGATCCCCATCAACAGCTTTTCGCGAAACAGCTTCTCCGGCTTTTGTGCCACCGAGCCCGCGTGCAAGGACAGCGCCAGGTAATGCGCAAACATCGCGATCACCAGCGGGCACGCCACCAGGTACTCGATGCGGTACTTCACCAGAAAGAAACCCACCAGCAGCGTCGACAGCAGCGCGTACACAAAGCACGACACCAGCAGCCGCTCCTGCGTGTAGTGCTGAAACGAGCGCCGGTAGCGATGCAACACCGCCACTCCTGGCCCCGCCCCGATCTCGCGGTACTCCGACAGGCGCTTGGCCCCCATCAGAAACGCGCCCCCCATCCAGTACGCCAGCAGCAGCGACATCGGCGCCACACTGGTCTGCTCGATCATCGACCACCCCAGCATCAAGCGGATCGGGTTGTTCAAGGACTCCGAGAGCACATCGAGATAGGCCTTGTCTTTCAGACGCAGCGGCTGCACGTTGTAGGCCACGCCTGACAGCCAGAACAGCAGTGCCGTCACCGTGAACACCGGCCCGATCGGCAGCGCCAGCGCGAGGCCGGCCAGGCTGCACCCGATGTAGCTGGCCCACACCGGCAGCGGCGAGAGGGCGACCGTCACCGCCGGCCGCCGCGACTTGTCCGGATGGTGCGCGTCGAAATGCCGATCGAGCCACTCATTGAGGATGTAATTGGCCGAGGCGATCAGCACCGCACTGGCCAGCCCCAGCGTGATCGGCAGCCACACCCCCGCCAGCGGCGGCGCGCGCAGCACCCAGGCCAGCACCAGTCCCGGCAGGATGAACACATGCTTGGTCATGTGGTCCAACCGCGCCATGTGCAGGTAGTCGGTCCACCGCGCGGGTGGCGTGCGCAGCGTGCCCGAAGACGGCGGAAAGGCGCTGCTCATGATGCGGCACCTTCCAGGCGGTGCGCGGCCGGCCCACGCGATTCGAGGCCCGCCGTCTCGGCGACGCGGCTGCGCGAGGCACACCAAGCCAGCACCGTCAGCGCCAGAAACGGCAGCAGCCAGATCACGCGCGACTGAAACCGGTCCAGGCTCGACGCCGCCGTCACGCACACCAGCGCATTGGCCGCCACCCCCGCCAGCACCAGCGTGGCCACCTGCTCCAGCCGCTGCGGCACCCGCGCGGGCGCCCCGGCGCGTCGACGCCACGCCCACCAGGCTCCGAGCATCACGGCCACGCCGGTGCTGGCGTAGGTGAGCGCCGACAGCACGCGGTTGTACGCCGGCGCATTCAGGCCCTTGCTCGCCTGCATCGCCTGCAGCGTCTGGGGCGGCACCCGGCCTTCATACATCGCCAGCTGGCGATCACCGAAACTCCACACGTCCACCCGGAACGACAGCAGTTGTCGCCCGAGGTCCACCGCCCATCCCGTGAGCACGCCCACCGGGTCATACGCGATCACGTCGCGCACAAAGGCGCCTTGCTCCGCCACGATGCGTCGCTTGGTGTCGGCATCGGCCAGCGCGAAGCTGCCGCGCGCAGGGTCATCGGAAAAAAGAAACGCGTCCCAGGCCGTCGGGTAATTCGCGGCATAGGCGCACACCGCATAGCCCGCTTGCGGACAGCGCGCCTGTACAAAGCGGGTCCCCGGCCCCATCTCGATCAAGCGCGCGGTTGGATACGGCAGCCGCAGCGGCGCCGCGCCCACCGCGCGTTGCACACCCGCCGCAAACGCCCATTCGGCGGCGAGCGTCACCCCGATACAGGCCGCCACCAGCACCAGTGCCGGCGCCGACATGCCTTGCCAGCGCGGGTTCCACCGACGCAGGGCCAGCACCCCCACCAGCAACACCGCCGCCACCGCCACATGACTGGCGTGCGCCAGCAACCCGAACAGCAGCACACCCGCCAGCGCACCGCGCGCCATCCGAGACAGCTGCCGCCAGTACACGGCCAGCGTCGCCAAACCCAGGATCGTCAGCCCCGCGAACACGTCGGGCATCAGCAGCCCGCTGTACACCGCCAGCGGTGTCGTCAGGGACAGCGTCCCCATCGTCGCCAGGTAGGGCGCGGGCCGCACGCGCCACAGCGTGACCATCACCAGGTGCAACACCGCCGCCACGCACAGCGCTTGCGCGACCACCGCCAGCCACACGCTGCCTGCGCCTTGCGCGGCGTGAAGCAGGCCGCCGTAGTAAATCGACCGACCCGCCAGCACGATCTTGTCCTGCACGGATGTCAGCCCCCGCGCCGCGGGTGGCGCGGCGCTCGGCGCAGCGGCGTCTTGCGTCGCCGCCAGCTCGACACCCTGTCGGTCCGCTTGCGTCGGCCACAGGCGCTTGGCGACTTGGCCTGTGGCCATCTCGGCGCCGCGCAAGTAGGTCGGCGTATCGGGATAAAAAAACGGCAGACCGTTCCACAGCGCCGGCACGCACAGCAGGAGTGCCGCGCAGGCCACCACCACGGTCCTTGAGAAATGGGAGCTCGTCGTCATGGGGCCAATCTAGGCAGCCTCAGCGTCGGCGGCGTCGGCGCGCGGCGACGTGTGGCGTAGGCCTGGCGCGACGGTGTGGCACAGCGCGCTTGCCAACTTGGATCCCCCAAAAGCAAACGGGGCTTGCGCCCCGTTGCTGTGTCAGTCGGTCAGTGGACTGCTGATTCAGTAGCCGCCGCGGTCTCCCCCGCGATCGCCACCGCGGCCGCCGCCGCGCGGGCCCGAGCCGTAGGGGCTGCGAAAACCGCCGTCGCTGCCACCGCGGCCACCGCCACCGCCGCGGTC
>JBIKUT010000281.1:0-3558 GCA_044347465.1 Ramlibacter sp. | reverse complement strand
CCACTTCCTCGAACACGGCGCGCTGGTTGAAGGGATCGGGGCCGAGGAAGCCGTCGATGTTGCCGGCGCGCAGGTTGGCCACCATCTCGGGCGGCGGCACCACGCGGATCTGGATGTCGGTGTCGGGGTTCAGGCCCGCTTCGGCCACGTAGTAGCGCAGCAGGAAGTTGTGCATGGAGTATTCGAAGGGCACCGCGAACTTGAAGCCCTTCCAGCTCTTGGGATCGCGCTTGTCTTTGTGCTTGACGTGCAGGGTGATGGCCTGGCCGTTGGTGTTCTGGATCGTGGCCACGTTCATGGGCACAGGGTTGGAGCCCACGCCCAGAGAGATCGCCAGTGGCATGGGCGACAGGAAGTGCGTAGCGTCGTACTCTTTATTGAGCATCTTGTCGCGGATCAGCGCCCAGCCGGCGGTTTTGATCACTTCGACATTCAAGCCCTGCTTGCTGTAGAAGCCCAGCGGGTGCGCCATGATCAGCGGCGTGGCACAGGTGATGGGGATGAAGCCGATCTTGAGGCTGGTCTTTTCCAGCGGGCCTTTTTCCTGGGCCATGGCCTGTAGGCTGGCCACTGGCAGCACGCTGGAGATGGCTGCCATCGCCGTGCCCTTGCCCACGGCCCGCAGGAAGCGCCGGCGCTGCGCGTCATGCGGAAACAGGGCCTTGACCAGCGTGGCCTCGATGAACTCGTTGCTATAGGCCCCAAAGTCGGCCGTCTCGCTGCGCCGGCGCAGCTCGATGGCGGCGGTGTCGGCGGCCACTTCGGCATGGTGATCGGCCACCGTGTGATCGCGCCCGCAGCTGCACTTCATCATCAGCGGACGGTCGGCGTTGTAGGGATCGAAGAAAGCGGGCATGGTGAGCCTCCAAGTACATTGAATGCTCAGCAATATGCAAGCTCTGGGCCAGCTGCTGCGTGCCAGCGTTGAATGTGTGCGCCACGCTGGGCGCGTCGTCGCGTGATGCCTGTGTCAGACGCCCGCGCACGGGTCTCTGCGCGGAGGCGTCAACCTCCGCCTGTGCTTTGACCTGGTGCGTCTGTATGGACGGGGGGCTCGCCAAAATGGTGCGCGCATGGATCTGCGCACCTGCCTAGGACGGTCACTCGCGCTCGATCCTCCCGTCCCGCACCAGCTTGAGCTCGGCGATCTGCACACCCCGCGTGGCGCGCGTCCACCACTGAGAGAAGCTGTGGCAGCGCCGCTCCACCAGAGGGAACAGGGTGGGCGCGGGATCGAGCTGCGCGAAGGGTGCCAACCCTCGCGTGATGTGCGGGTCGGTCACCGCGCGCACCTGGGCTGCGCCCGCCAGGGCCTCCGCCAGCTCCTGGGCGCCCACGAACCAGCGCTGCGGAGTCCATGCCGCCATCGCGGCATCGACCCAGCGCCAGCGCGCCTCGGGCCAGGGCCAGGCCGCATGGTGCTCGCGCAGGTAGACCCCAATCACCTCGGTGCCGGCCGGCAGGTCGGCGGGCGGTGCGCGCAGGGCCCAGGGATGTATCAGCCAGACCGTGCGGCCTTGCCAGTGACCGGCTCGCGCCGGGTCGGGGCCCTGCAGTCTGAGATCAGGTGGGGGCGCGGGTCGAAGCGGGGGCTCCGCCGTGGGCCCTGGCTTTGGGGCCCGATCGTTCGGTCGCGGTCCGCCGCGTGCGATCCGCTCGAGCGCCTCGTAGGACTGATCGACGACGGTGCCCGGGCTGTGCCAGGGCGCGGGCGCGTAGCGCGCCACATTCTCTGCGTTGAACAGATAGGGCTTATGGCTGCCCGTTCCCGCCACCCATTGCCAGCTCAGATGGTTGCTGGCCAGATCGCCATCGAGCAGATGGGCCACCATCCAGTCCGCGCCCGCGCGCCAGTGCACGCGCCGCAGGTGCACCGCGTAGCTGGCCAGCCACATGCGTGCGTGGTTGTGCAAAGTGCCGGTGGCATAGAGCGTGCGGACCGCCAGGTCGATGGCGGGCACGCCGGTGCACGCCTCGCGGATATCCGGTGGCAGCACCGGGTCGTAGGCGGAGTCCGGCAGCGGGCCCGGATGCAGCGCGTTCAGGATGCCATCGCCCGCATGCGCCCAGGCATGTCGGAAGAACTCGCGCCACCCCAGCTCAAACACCAGTTTGTGCCCGATCGTCAGGGGCTCGCGTTCGAGCACCCCCGCCAGCACGTCGCGCAGCGTGACCAGACCATGGGTCAGGTAAGGGGACAGGCCGGTGACGGCGCCGTCCAGGTGATTGCGCGTGCGCGCATAGTCTGCGGGCTGCACGCGCGCGATACGCGCCAGCGCCGCGTCGCGGCTGGGCGGCAGTGTGTCGGCCACGCGGGCCTGGCCTTAGGCCGCTTGCAGTCGGCCGCGCGCGTCTTGCAGGCAGTCCTGGGCCGCCGCCTCGGAGGAGCGCCAAAAGGCGCTGTCGGCCGGCTTGTCCTCGAACTGGCTGGCGACGCCGCGTGCCTCAAAAGCCAGGTGCAGCGCGCGGGCCAGCTCGCGGTCGACCCCGTACAGGCTCCAGGTGCGGCCTTCGGCGCTCAAACGCACCGTGTGGCCAAAACGCCCGCGCACGGCCTCGAAGGACTGCACCTGGCCCACAGCGATCGCATGAACGCCTTGCTGGCTGGCATCGCGAATCAGGACGGCGCGGTCGGTCACCGCCCACACCCCCCGGCCCGACATCACGATCCGGCCCACCCCATAGGCCTGCAGGGCCTCGCCGGACTGCATGGCCTGGCGCAGGGCATCGACGTCGGCGGTCTCGAGTTTTTGCAGGGCGTACGGGTTGTGACTTTCCATCAGGATTTGGGCTAATGCATCACCGTGGAGGAGGGAGTTGAGGACGTTCATGAACTGGAGTAGAGGTAAGTGACTGATCAGTCACTAATGTAACCACTCAGTATTTGTCCGGCGTGGACGGGGTGATTCGCGGCGCCGCTGCGCGACCCCAGTGCGCACCGGGCCGGGGCAAGGGCGACGAAACTGCGCTAGAATCGCAGGCTTCGCGGGAGTAGCTCAGTTGGTAGAGCGCAACCTTGCCAAGGTTGAGGTCGAGAGTTCGAGACTCTTCTCCCGCTCCAGTCATTCAAAGGGAGGCTTGTGCTTCCCTTTTTTCTGGACAGCGGCGCGGTAGCAAAGCGGTTATGCAGTGGATTGCAAATCCATCCAGGGCGGTTCGACTCCGCCCCGCGCCTCCAAGACCCACAGCCCCGACAGCGCGTTGCCGGGGCTGTTTTGTTTTACAGTGGCCCTAGGGCCTCGATGGTGAAATTGGTAGACACAGCGGACTTAAAATCCGCCGCTACTCGAAAGAGGGCGTACGAGTTCGATTCTCGTTCGAGGCACCACCGCGGCCAGGCGCAAGAAATTCATGTCCAGCTACAACGCCCCCTTTGAAATCCATGTCCACGGCGAGCTTCCCCTGCGCGCCGACGTGGGTTTCGCTCAGATTCAGGACGCCTTGAAGCCCCTGTGGAAGTACGCGGGCGCCAAGTCCCTGGCCGACGCCAGCGAGAGCGCCTACGAAGAAGAGCCCGGCATCCGCTTTGACGCGACCCAGCACCTGCTGACCCTGTGC
>JBIKUT010000280.1:0-3569 GCA_044347465.1 Ramlibacter sp. | reverse complement strand
AGGCGCTCGTGTCCTGCAGGCCCAGATAGATGCAGCTGAACTCGCCCGCAAACAACAGACCCGCCAGCAGGCCCCCGCGCAACGTGCCATCGCGCGCAAACAGCGGCACCCCGCGCAGCACGCACCATCCGACGAGCAACAGCGTCGCGAGGGCAAAGCGGATCGAGGCCTGCCACAGCGGCGGCACCTCGCCCACGATGGACTTGATCAGGATCTGCTGGAACCCCCAAAACAGGCAGCAAGCCACCACCACCAGCGCGCCGACGCGGTCGATATGGTCCTTGCGCTGGATCATGGGGGCTTTTGTGGGGGGGTGGGTCAAGAACGGTCGAGTATGCCCAAGCGGGCGCCTGGGGGGCCAGCCGGAAAGTCCGAGTAAAGGCAGCGCTTGCCCCACCCGCCTAGAATTTGACCGATGAACTCCCGCGACCCCGTCAGCGCCAAGCCCTCCTTCAAGGAGCAGATGCTGGCTGCTCGCGAGGAAGCCATCATCCAGACCGTCAACCGCCTGCTGGCGGAAAAAGGCTTTGACGCCATGACGGTCGACGAAGTTGCCGCCGACGTGGGCATCGCCAAGGCCAGCCTCTACAAGCATTTCCCCAGCAAGGAAGACCTCGCCGCCGCCGCCATGGCACGCGCCATGGGCCGTGCCTGCGACTTCGTGGCGGCCTTGCCCGAGGACGCATCGCCGCGGGACAAGCTCAAGTCCGTCGTGCGCTGGACCCTGGAGATGCAGCTGGCCGGCCAGATGCCCTCGCTCCCCAGCCAGAACTCCAGCCTGCGCGCCGCCCTGATGGGCAATGCCAGCTACATGGACGGCCTGATGCGTGTGAGCGATCAGCTCGGGGGCTGGATCGAGACGGCGCAAGCTCAGGGCACGCTCAACGCCGCCTTGCCGCCCGTGGCGGTGCTCTACACCCTGTTCGCCCGCGCCTGCGACCCGGTGGTCGAATTCCTCAAGGCCGGCGGCCAGCACTCGGACGAAGAGATCATCGGCTTCGTCCTCTCCACCTGCTTCGACGGCCTCAACAGCCGCTGACCCCGTCGCGCCCCAGCGACGCTTCAGCGCGCGATTCGCCCCGTTGCCAAATCGATCGCGTAGACCTCGCTGAAGCTGGCTTGCTCGCCTTTGGCCGCATAGCCCAAGGTGTTGGCCACCACGCGGCAACCGTTGTGCGTGTAGTCCTGCGGGCAATGCAGGTGGCCGTGCAGCCACCACTGCGCGTGGCCCAGTAAATCATCGAGCGCATTGCAAAAGCCGGCCGTGCCGGGCGTGAGCCCGTAGCGGGGGTCGGCGCTGCGCAGGCTGGGCGCGAAATGCGTCACCACCACCGTGGTGCCCGCAAAGGGCGTGGCCAGCGCGTCACGCAGCCAGGCCTGGCACTCACGCGCCAGGACCTGCAGGTCTTGGGCGAGCAAGCGTTGGCCCGCGCGCAGAGTCGAGTGCTTGGACAGGTAGAAGTCGGCCGCGCGCCAGGCCTTCTCGCGCGCCTTCAGTTGCGCGGTCATCGGGCCGTCGGTGGGCACCAGCGCCTCGAAATCGCTCCACAGCGTCGTGCCGACAAAGCGCACGCCATCGATGACTCGCACCTCACGCTCCAGCCAGGTGATGCCCAGGCGCTCGCAGGTTTCGCGCAGCCGCGTGTGCGCCTCGTCGTACTCGAGCCCGTCGTACTCATGGTTGCCCGGCACATACAGCACCGGCGTCGGCCACCCCTGGCGCGGTGAGAAGCGGCCCAGGCCGAAATCGGTATCGGCCAGCTGGCTGCCTGTCTGGTAGGAGCCGATATCACCCGCCAGCACCAACAGGTCCGCACCGGGCGCAGGCTGGGGCCGGTAATGCGGATGCACCTCGAGGTGCAGGTCGGACAGCAGTTGGATGTTCACGGGTGAGATTGTCGGCTGCGTTTCTCAACCGCACATTTTTGCCGACCCTGACGCTGCGCATTTCAAGGGGCACCACGCGCGCGACCTCGGTTACCCAGCGAGCTTCACCCATTAAGCCCAGGCGCCCCCTCATGTTCACTTCCAGCTCCGCTGCCCAGTTCACCTCTTCAAGTTCTGCGACGCCCCCCAGTGCCGCCGTGGATTCGACCCTCAGCGCGCCGTCAGCCGGTCTAACTGCGCGCACGGCGAGGTCTGTGCCCGTACAAGAGCAGGTTCGAGATCTCAAATCTGAAAAGACGTGGTCGTCGGCCGCCGAGGCGCGTTTTGCAGAGCTTCCGCGAGAGGTGTTGGAAATCATCGCCGCGGATGCAGGCGACACGCTCGAGGAAGCCCAAGCCATTCTGGGCGCGATGGCGCAGATGCAGCAGGTCGATGACAAGGCCGCGCGCGCCTGGACGTCCGACCCTCTGAGCCAAAAGCGGATGCAAAAGGAAAATCCGGATATCGGGCCACTTGGGCAGTTGCTGCGAGCGTTTTCCCCTGGGCACGTAAACGGCTTATTCCCCACACTGCACGAGGCGCGCGAATTGCTCAGGGGCCAGGCGGAGGCCCAGGGTTATTCGCAAGCGGAGATCGACGCGTGGCTCGCCTCTGACAACACCCTGATCCAGCTGATTGAAACGCAAGACAACTGGCAAGACAGTTGGCTGAGCGAAATTCCATCTGGCGAGGGGTCCGATGCGGTGGCCCTGCATTGCTTGGCAAGGGGCTGCTCCCTCGCGTATGTGCCTTCGCATCTCAAGTCTTATCGTGTGTGTCTTCAGGCGGTGACCCGCGATTCGTCGGGTCTGGGGGCTATGGAGTTGCATCACATACCCGCCGCTCACCTCACACCAGAGCTTGTTCGCGCTGCAGTGAGCAAGCATCCCGAGGCGATTGGCATTCTTGGGCCCGAGCATCGTACGCTCGACCTCTACGAGCTTGCGGGTAAGCGGGCTGACTTCGACGCGTTTCGCGAGCTGCCCGTCACGCAGCAGGTGGCGGCAGATCCGCGATACCAAGCGGTACTCGCGTCGATGCGGCGGTGAGCACCCCGCGCAGCCACGCATGTGCGGGCAGGTGGCTGGCGCGTCGGTGCCACAGCAGGTCCACATGCACTGGCGGCACCGCAAAGGGCAGCTCGCGCATCGCCAGCGCGCCCGCCTGCGCCATCGCCACATCCACAAAATGCCGCGGTAACACCGTGAGCAGGTCGGACGAGGCTACCACCTGGCCGGCGGTGAAGAACTGGTTCACGGTCAGCACGATGCGCCGCTCGCGGCCCAGGCCGGCCAGTGCCTCGTCGATGAAGCCGAAGGGGCGGCCCGAGAAACTCACCAGCAGGTGGTGTGCGGCGCAGAACCGATCCAGCGTCAGGGGCCTAGCGGCCAGCGGATGGTCTTTGCGCATCACGCACACGTAGTCGCCGTCGTACAGGCGCGCGTGCTCGAACGCGGGCAGCGTACCCGCCTGGGCTTGCGCTGTGAGGTCCGCCAGCACGGCGGGGAAGTAGCCCACAGCCAGATCCATCTGACCTTCATCGAGCAGGCGGCGCGGGTCGCGCGTGGTCAGAGGCAGCACGCGCACGGACACGCGCGGCGCATCGCGCTCGATCACCTTCACCAAGCCGGGCATCACCGTGG
>JBIKUT010000279.1:0-3583 GCA_044347465.1 Ramlibacter sp. | reverse complement strand
TTCTCGACCCGCTCGGCGAAGTCGGCGTTTTCGGACAGGAAGCCGTAGCCAGGATGGATGGCCTCGGCGTCGGTCACTTCGGCTGCCGAGATGATGGCCGGCACATTCAGATAGCTCTGGGGCGAAGGGGCCGGGCCGATGCAGACAGCCTCATCGGCCAGCTTGACGTACTTGGCTTCGCGGTCGGCCTCGGAATAGACCATGACCGCGGTCACGCCCATCTCGCGGCAGGCCCGCTGAATGCGCAAAGCGATCTCGCCGCGGTTGGCGACTAGGATTTTCTTGAACATCACTCGATCACGAACAGAGACTGGCCGTACTCGACGGCCTGGCCGTTGACGCACAGGATCTGGGTGATGGTGCCGGTCTGGTCGGCCTCGATCTCGTTGAGGATCTTCATGGCCTCGATGATGCAGACCGTCTCGCCGGCCTTGACCTGGCTGCCCACCTCGACAAAGGCCTTGGCGCCCGGGCTGGAGGAGCGGTAAAAGGTGCCGACCATGGGCGACTTGACGGCATGGCCCGCGGGTTCGGCGGGGGGGGCTGCGGGGGCCGGCGCAGCGGCTGCAACGGGCGCAGCGGACGCTGCGGGCGCCTGGGGCGCGAGGGCGACCGGGGCAGGCACCGCGGCAGGCTGCACCACAGGCGGCTGACCCTTGACGATGCGAACCTTGCCTTCGGCTTCGGTGATTTCCAGTTCGGAGACGTTGGAATCCGACACGAGGTCAATCAACGTCTTGAGTTTGCGCAAGTCCATGGGGGAAGGGCTCCGGAGATCGGTGCAAGCAGTAAAAGGCGGTAAATATACCGCAATTTTCGCTTATTTACGGCTTCTGACGTCTTTTTACGCTAGTTGACCGTCAGATTGAGCAGCGCCATCAGGTGGCGGCGAAGGCCTTCCACCGATCGAGTTCGGCGGGCGTGACCTGCCCCATTTTACGCTGTCGGATAAGGCCGCTCGCATCGATCACGACAGTAAAGGGTAAGCCGCCCGTTTGGTTACCCAAAGATCTCCCCAGCTCCGTACCCTGCAGGCCGGCCAGACCGATAGCAAAACTCACGGGGGCGCGGGTCAGGAACTGCCGCACCGAGCTGGGCTGATCAATGGCCAATCCGAGCACGTTCCAGCCAGATGCTGAATTTTCGCGATAGAAGCGATCTAGAAGCGGCATTTCCTCGACACAAGGCGGGCACCAGGTCGCCCAGAAATTGACCAGGAGGGGGCGCCCTCGCAAGCTGGAGAGCGCGAGTTCGGCGCCGGCCGGCGTGTCCAGGGTCAGGGCCCACAGTGCGTCTGCGCGGTCGCCGCTCGCGCCCGAGGGCCGCAAGCGCCACCAGGCGACGCCTGCACCGGCGACCGCCGCAGCGGCAGCCACACCGCCCACCAGCAGGGCGCGACGGCGTTCAGGGGCGGCCATGGCCGGTCTCCGGGGTCGCCGCCGTCTCCGCGGCGATCAGGGCCAGCAAGTCGGCCAGGTCGCCGCGCGGCGAGCGGCCGCGGGCGTCGGGGCGCAAAGCGCCGCGCAGGTGGTCATGGTCATGAATCATCAGGTGCACGCCGATGGTCTCGCCCAGTTCGGGGCATCGGCTGGAAAAGCTCAGGGCGTCGATCGTCTCGCCGTTAAAGCCCGTCACGCTGCGAGCCTCGTAACGCACCGCCTGGTCGATCAAGGCGATTTCGGCGGATTTGGGGTCGTCGCAAAACAGCTGCAGGTAGACATCCGACAGGCGCGTGGCCGTGCCATGCCAGACCGCGCCGCACAGGTGGGGGCGAAAGACCTGCAGCCGCTGCATCCAGGTGGCGGCCAGCTGGCGCAGGGCCGCGAGCTCGGCGGGCTGGGTGTCGGCGCAAAAAATCGACAGGTAGTCGCGGACTTCGTCCTCGATCAGATCGTTGTCGGGAAGGCCGGCGCGCGGGCCCAGGCCCAGTTGCTTGGCGGCGCGGCGCTTGGCCGGGCCGTACTCCAGGCCTTCTTCGACCACCAGGCGAGCGGCGGTGGCGGCGATCTCGTGCTTGGCACTGTCCATCTGCGCGATTCTTTCACGCTTCGTGCGGTCGATAATCCAGCCCCATGCATATCCACATCCTGGGCATTTGCGGCACGTTCATGGGGGGTGTCGCGGCCCTGGCCCGCGAGGCGGGTCACAAGGTCACCGGCTGCGACGCCGGCGTCTACCCGCCCATGAGCGACCAACTGCGCGCCCTGGGGATCGATTTGATCGAAGGCTTCGACGCCGACCAGATGGCCCTCCAACCCGACGTCTGGGTGGTGGGCAATGTGGTGTCGCGCGCGCGCAAGCCCGACGGCTCGCCCAAGTTCCCGCTGATGGAGGCCATCTTGGATGCGGGGGCGCCCTACACCAGCGGCCCGCAGTGGCTGGCCGAGAACGTGCTGCAAGGCCGCCATGTGCTGGCCGTCGCCGGCACCCACGGCAAGACGACGACGACGTCGATGCTGGCCTGGGTCCTAGAGGCGGCAGGCCTCGCACCGGGCTTTCTGGTGGGCGGGGTGCCGGAGAACTTTGGCGTCTCCGCCCGCTTAGGGGCCGCCAAGCCCCGGCCCTTGTTCGTGATCGAGGCCGACGAGTACGACACCGCGTTTTTCGACAAACGCAGCAAGTTCGTGCATTACCGCCCGCGCACGGCCATCCTGAACAACCTGGAATACGACCACGCCGACATCTTCGACAACCTCGCAGCGATCGAGCGGCAGTTCCATCACCTGGTGCGCACCGTGCCGCCCTCGGGGCGCGTGGTGGTCAACGGTCTGGAAGAAAGCCTGGCTCGCGTGCTGCACCAGGGCTGCTGGAGCGAGGTGCGCAGCTTCGGGTCTGCAGTGAGTGATTACTCTTCTTCTGGAGAGCCTGGTGACTTTGAGGTGCTGCAACAGGGGCGGCCGGTCGGACGGGTGCAATGGGCGCTGGGCGGGGTCCATAACCAGCTCAATGCGCTGGCCGCCATCGCTGCCGCCGAGCATGTGGGCGTCGCGCCCGCTGATGCGGCGCGCGCGCTGGGCCAGTTCCAAAACGTCAAGCGCCGCATGGAGCTGCGCGGGACGGTGCGCGGGATCGCCGTGTACGACGACTTCGCCCACCACCCCACCGCCATCCGCACCACCGTAGACGGCCTGCGCCGCCAGTTGCAGCCCGGGCAGCGGATCTTGGCGGTGTTCGAGCCGCGCAGCAACACCATGAAGCTGGGAACGATGAAGTCGCAGCTGCCCTGGAGCCTGGAGCAGGCCGACCTGGCCTTCTGTCACAGCGGCGGGCTGGACTGGGACGCCCGTGAGGCGCTGGCGCCCATGGGCGCGCGCGCGCAGGTGGCGGGCGATATCGACACCCTGGTGCGGGACGTGGTGGCCGCCGCGCGCGAGGGCGACCGTATCTTGTGTATGAGCAACGGCGGCTTCGGGGGAATCCACACGAAGCTGCTGGCGGCGCTGGGGGCCTGACTCAGCCCCGTCGCGCCTTCACCGCCTTCGACAGTACCGCCAGCGCCTGCTGCGAGGGCTCCCAGCCCAGGCAGGCGTCGGTGATGCTCTTGCCGTAGGCCAACTTAGACGCATCGTCCTTGCCCGGCGTG
>JBIKUT010000278.1:0-3598 GCA_044347465.1 Ramlibacter sp. | reverse complement strand
TCCAAGTGGTCAGCGCCATGCTGCCTGAGCACGGACGCGAGCTGATGGCGATGGTCGAGTCGGGCCTGCAGGCCACGCTCGAAGGGGCAGGCCCCCTGCCCGCCCCGAGCCGCGGCCGGGTGTCCAGACGCGTCAAGAGCTTTCCGGTGGTGCCTCGCGTGAGCCTGGCGCCTGACGACAAGGCCCAGCGCTGGTTGCTGTCGATTTCGGCCAGTGATCGCGTGGGCCTGCTCTATTGCGTGGCACGGGTGCTGGCACGCCACCACATCAACCTGCAACTGGCCAAGATCTCCACGCTAGGCGAGCGGGTCGAGGACACCTTCTTGATCGACGGCTCCGAGCTGCAGCAAAACAAGCGGCAGATCGAGATCGAGACCGAGCTGCTCGAAGCCCTGGCGGGTTGAGGCCTGCGCCCGCGCCCGCGGGCTGGAGCGGGCGGCGGGATCAGCCGCAGAGCTGACGTTGCGTTCAGCGTTCTGACTGAAACAGCGTGAGGGCGTCACTACGATGGCCGCTCACTTCATGAGCCCCTCCGATGACTTCCAGTGCCCGCATCCCTGCAGCCAGCGCCTCTCGCTACACGCCCGCCCAGCGTCCCCCGACGCCAACACCCGATGTATCGACTCGCAAGGAGCTTGAAGACGCCAGCCCTTTGCGCGATCGCAAGGTCATCGTCACGCAGACCGATGACCGCCTGGTCAGCCGAAAGCGCAAGCGGGAGGAGGATGCCTCCCTTCCGCCCGACCCCTACAGCGTGGTGCGCGAGCAAAAATCCAAGCAGTCGCGTCAAGCGCTCAGCCTGACGAGCGAGTCACCGGCTCCCTGGCATGCCGCCGGCGAGGGTGCGGCGCCAGACTCACCGACCCCCGCGGCCCCTGTCAGGACGCCCGAGGCCCCCACAACAAGCTCCGGGGTCGACCTCTCGACACCCGACCGCCCGACCCGCCAGGCGCTCACGTCAACCGCCCTCCGCACTGCACCCACCCTCGAGTCCGATGGCGACCTATCGGAACACACGGATCTGCTTCACGGTGAGCTCGTGAGCATCTATGCCGGCGAAGATGCATCCGCCGACACCAGGGCGCCCACCCTGCTCTATGAACATGCGGTCTACACGGAGAACAACGAGACCCTCGCCCTCTCGACGGATCCGAATCATGGCGTCTATGCCGACTGCATCGGCAACGGCATCGTCTGGGCCTTTTCGAGCCAGCGGGCGGTCGGACTTCTGGCCGTTCGGCAGGAACACATTGACCAGATAGAAACCCACTATCCCCAGGCGCTTGCCGAGTTCATGACGGCCCATGGGTCCTCCCAAGGAATCCGCGTCCAACTCGGTTACAGCCCGCGTGGCTACCGCGAGGAACTGACCGAACAGATCCGAAAGGCGGGCGTCGAATCCACGCGGACGCGGCTGGGGCTTGCAGCGAGCCTGGACGAGGCCGCAGTGATTGAAGCAGCCGTCACCCAGGACGCGGGCCGATGGCGGGATCGATTGAGCGCTCTGGCATCGAGTTGGGGCGCCGAGCCCGCGATCATCGAGATTCCACACGAGGCCATTCATATCAGCCGCGACGGAATCGACCTGTTCGAATCCGAGCCCTACGCCCAACTGCCCGAAGACCTCGATTGACAAGGATCCAACATGAACCCCGTCTCCAGTTCCTCTTGCACTCGCAGCATCCCTGGCACAGCGCCGATCTCGACCAGGGGCCCGCTGCCCCCGACACCCCCCAGACCGATGACCCGGGTCCAGACGGCTCCCGCCCACCCCATCGCCAGCGGCGCGGCGTCGCTCGCCCGTACGGCTCAGGTCGCACCCGCTTTGCGCGATCGCAACGCGGACATCGCATACCCCACAGAACCCCTCGCAAGCCGCAAGCGCAAGCGCGAGGAAGCGTCTCTCTCGCCCCGAGATACCAAGCAGGTCCGGCATGCGATCGCGGGGCGAGAAGTGCCACGGACACCGAGACCGGCCCCAGATCAAGGAGCGCTTCCAGCCACACCCCAAACCGAGCCGCCAACCGACATCCAAGCCACTACGAGACAGCCTTCGCAGCCCGCCGTCTCCACCGGATCCATACCCGCACAGACGACCCAGGCTCAGGCTGTAGCAGAGGTCGAATCGGACCACGAGTCGGATGATGCCTTGACGCTCGCACATGGCGAGTACGTCAGCGTGTACGCCGGCATCCCCGCAGCCACTGCAGGCAGCACTGCGCAGACGGACGCCGAGTCGGCTGTAGGCACACGGCTCTACGAAGAAGCCGTGTTCACCGAAAACAACGGGATGATCGCTATCTCCACGGAGGCCGAGAGGGGCGTCCTCGCTTCCGATCTCGATACTGAGATCGGGGTGATTTTCTCTAACGCCACAGGCGTCGGATGCATGGTCATCGGTCAGTCTGAATCGGAAAGCGCGCAGGAGGACTTCATGAATGCACGATCAGAGTTCATCGAGCGCACCGGATCCGACCAAAACATCCGCATCCGAATCGCGCACAACGCCCAAGGATTCCGCAGGCATCTGGACGCACTGTGGACCGCCGAGACCCTGCAAACCATTCGCACCGCGCTGGACCTGCCAACCGAAAGAACCGACGCCCAAATCCGTGAGGGGGTCACGACGCTCCTGATAGCGCAGCGGGAAACCGAGCTGCATACGATGGCAGCGGGATGGGGCAGCGTCGATCCCCTGATCAACCTCCCGCACGGGGCCCTGCATATCAGCCAGGCCGGGCTAGACGTGTTTCAGGCGCCGCCCAGTTTCGATCTGCCGGCCCACCTGCATGAGCCCTCGCAAAACCCCCAGGACTGACCCTAGACGAGCCAGCGTACGCGCCCTTAGTCGTCGTCCGCCGCGTCCAGCCCAGGAAACAGCACCTCGGTGAATCCGAACTGCGTGAAGTCACGCACGCGCATCGGATAGAGAACGCCCTGCAGGTGGTCGCATTCGTGCTGCACCACCCGGGCGTGAAAGCCGTCTACGTCGCGGTCAATCCGGCGACCCTGCGGGTCTCGCCCTTGGTAGCGGATGCGCCGATGACGAGGTACCAAGCCCCGCAGGCCCGGCACCGACAGGCAGCCCTCCCAGCCCTCTTCCTCTTCGTCGCCCAGCGGCGTGATCAACGGGTTGATCAAGACGGTGCGCGGCACGATGGGCGCATCCGGGTAGCGCGGATTGGGGGCGTCGGTGCCGAAGATCACCACTTGCAGGTCGACCCCGATCTGCGGGGCGGCCAGACCGGCGCCGTTGGCAGCGGCCATGGTGTCCTGCATATCGGCAAGCAGTTCGTGCAAAGCCGGCGTGTCGAATTCGGTCACGGGCCGCGCCTGCTGCAGCAAGCGCGAGTCGCCCATTTTGAGCAAGGTGCGTACGGTCATGGTCCGCAGTCTAGGCCAGTCGCCCGGCTCACTGCAGCAGCTGCGCCCAGACCTTGTCCAGCCGCTTGACGCTCACCGGCTGGGGCGTGCGCAATTCCTGGGCGAACAGGCTCACGCGCAATTCCTCCAGCAGCCAACGAAATTCGAGCATGCGCGCATCGACCGCGCCCTTGCGCTCGGCCACCAGCCGCCAGTAACGCTGCTCCTGCGGCTT
>JBIKUT010000277.1:0-3603 GCA_044347465.1 Ramlibacter sp. | reverse complement strand
TAACTGTTAGCGTGTCCGCCAGCTTCAAAACGAGTACCAAGCTTACCGGCCCCAGTGTCATTGCCAGCACCCACCTCGCGAGCCACCAAAGCTCAATTGAGCAATGGACGGCAAGGTCACTTGTTTGATTGCTATTTCTTCTCTTTTATTACTTCTTCAATCGCCAAATTAGGTTTGCCGCACTTCTGCCTTGCGACTTCCAGCGCTGCAGCACTTTCTGCCCCTACGGAACCAGAGCGCGGAAATGATCGACTGAATTCCGTCTCGACGCGAGCGCAGCATCACAACGCGCTTAAGACCTATGGGCCGCCAGCCCGCATCACGTCCGACCGCGCACGATCCCCAGCAAACCCGCCGTCGAAGCGTCCAGCCCACGCACATCACCGGTCTCTAGACGCTGGCCAATGTCCTGGGCCAGCACCTTGCCCAGCTCCACGCCCCACTGGTCGAAGCTGTTGATGCCCCATAACGCACCGCTACAGAACACGCGGTGCTCCTGCAAGGCCACCAAGGCTCCGAGGCTGGCGGGGTCGAGGCGATCGAGCAGCAGCAGCGTGCTCGGGCGATTGCCCGGGAAGTGGCGGTGGCCCGCCGCGTCGGGCCGACCCTGCATCAGCGCCTGGCCCTGCGCCAGCACATTGGCCAGCAACTGCGCCTGATGCCCCGGCAGGTCGTGCGAGGCCTCGCGCACGGCGATGAACTCCACAGGCACCACATCGCTGCCCTGGTGAATCATCTGGAAATACGCGTGCTGGCCATTGGTACCCGGCTCGCCCCAGAGCACCGGCGCGGTGGCAAAAGGCAGCTCGCGGCCCGCGCGGTCCACGCGCTTGCCATTGCTTTCCATCTCGAGCTGCTGCAGGTGCGCTGGCAGGCGCGCCAAGCCGCTGTGATACGCCGTGATGCAGCGCGTGGTCAGGCCATGGAAGTTGCGATACCAGACATCCAGCAAGGCCAGGCGCACCGGCAGGTTGGCCTCCAGAGGCGCGGTCGCGAAGTGCGCGTCCATCGCGTGGGCGCCGGCCAGCAGGTCGCGGAAATTACGCGCCCCCACCGCGATGGCAATGGGCAGGCCAATCGCCGACCACAGCGAATAACGCCCGCCTACCCAGTCCCAAAAACCAAAGGTGGTGGTGATGCCAAAGGCGCGCGCCGCCGCCACGTTCGAGGTGAGCGCCACGAAATGCCGCGCCACATCCACACCGCCACGCGCTTCGAACCAGGCGCGCGCCGAGTGCGCATTGGTCATGGTCTCCAAGGTAGTGAAGGTCTTGGAGGCGATCAGGAACAGCGTGCGCGCCGGATCCAGATCGCGCAGCACGCCATCGAGCTCATGGCCATCGACGTTGGAGACAAAATGCAGGCGACGCCCGCTGGACGTGTAGGGCGCCAGTGCACGCACCGCCATCTGAGGGCCCAGATCCGAGCCGCCAATGCCGATGTGAACGATGTCGGTGTAAGCGGCATCCGCGCGCACGCGCTCGGCGTATGCAAGCATGGCGTCCAGCGTGGCCTGCACCTGTGCCCGTTGCTCGGACAGGCCCTGCAGCCCCGCCGGCTCCCACTGCGCACCGGAGGCTGGATACCGCAGCAGGTAATGCAACACCGCACGATCTTCAGTGGTGTTGATCGCGTCACCCCGAAACAGGGCATCGCGCTGCGCGGGCAGTGCGCACTGGCGGGCCAGATCGAACAACAAGGCCTGCGACGTAGCGTCGATCAGCCCCTTGGACACATCCGCAAACAGATGCGGCGCGCGCTGGCTGAAGGTGGCAAAGCGGCCTGCATCGTCGGCGAAGGCCTGCCGCAGGTCGAAGTTGCGGCCGCTTTGCGCATAGAGCGCCTGCAAGGCGCGCCAGGCTGGGGCCTCGTCACAGCGCACAAACGGGGCGGGCGAAGCGGCCATGTCAGACGGCCTTCATCAGGTCTTCGAGCTTGCGCGCGTCGACCACGAAGGCGCGGATGCCTTCGGCCAATTTCTCGGTGGCCATCGCGTCTTCATTGAGCGCGAAGCGGAAGCCCGCCTCGTCAAACCGCACTTCAGCCAAATCGAGCGTGCGCGCCTGCGCCGGATCGAGTGCGCGGGTGACCGGCTGATCCTGGGCCATCAACTGCGCCAGCAAGTCGGGGCTGATCGTGAGCAGGTCGCAACCGGCCAGGGCCAGCACCTGCCCGATGTTGCGAAAGCTCGCGCCCATCACCTCGGTGGCGATGCCATGGCGCTTGTAGTACTGGTAGATCTGGCGCACCGAGCGCACGCCGGGGTCGTTCGCACCGGCCTGCGCGGCTTCGTCCCACTGCGCGCCGGCGGATTTCTTGTACCAGTCGTAGATGCGGCCTACAAAGGGCGAAATCAGTTGCACCTTCGCCTGCCCGCAGGCCACGGCCTGCACGAACGAGAACAGCAAGGTGAGGTTGGTGCGAATACCCGCTTGCTCCAGGCGCGCAGCGGCCTGAATGCCCTCCCAAGTGGCGGCGATCTTGATCAGGACACGCTCACGCGGTACGCCCTCGGCCTGGTACAGCGCGATGATCCGCTCGGCGCGCGCCACGGTGGCCGCGGTGTCAAAGCTCAAACGGGCATCGACCTCGGTAGACACGCGCCCGGGCACATGCCGCAGGATCTCGACGCCAAAGCGCACCAGCAGGCGGTCGACCACCTCGTCCAGCGGCTGCTTGCGAAAGCGCTCGACGGTCTGCTGCAACAAAGGCGCGTATTCGGGCTTTTGAACCGCCTTGAGAATCAGGGACGGGTTGGTGGTGGCGTCTTGGGGCCGAAACTGCGCGAGCTGATGGAAGTCGCCGGTGTCGGCCACGACAGTGGTGAACTGCTTGAGCGCGTCGAGTGAAGTCATGGACGAATTATCGGGGGCCAGGCCCCGGCCAGGCGCACATCCGCTGCAAACTTCTGCATGCAAATCCCCCTCCATTCAGGCCAGAATCCCTCATGAGCTTTGACCTTGTCCTTTTCGGTGGCACCGGCGATCTGGCTTGGCGCAAGCTCATGCCCGCCTTGTTTCAGGCGTTTCGCCATGGCAGCCTGCCGGCGGGGGGGCGGATCCTGGGCGTGGCGCGCGATGCGCTGAGCGACGCGCAATACCGTGACTTCATCCGGGCCCGCTTCGAGGAGGTCGAGGGCGCCAAACGCCCCAGCGCCGAAGAATTCGACCGCTTCGCCGCCCTCCTGACCTATGTGCGCATGGACCTGTCGCAGCCCGCCGACTACGCGCGCCTGGGGCAGGCGCTGGCGCAGCGCCAGGCGGACACCGTGGTCATGTACCTGGCCACCGCGCCGGCCTTGTTCACCACCGTGTGCGAGCAGCTGGGGGCCGCCGGCCTGAACACGCCGCGCACGCGCCTGGTGCTGGAAAAACCCCTGGGACATGACCTGGCGTCCAATCGCGCCATCAACGAGGCCGTGCGGCGCGTGCTGTCCGAGCGGCAGGTGTTTCGCATCGACCACTACCTGGGCAAGCCGGCCGTCCAGAACCTGTTCGCCCTGCGCTTTGGCAATGCCTTGTTCGAGCCCCTGTGGCGGCGCGAGCACATCGACCATATCCAGATCACCATCGCCGAAGACCTGGGCGTGGAGCGGCGCGGTGC
>JBIKUT010000276.1:0-3626 GCA_044347465.1 Ramlibacter sp. | reverse complement strand
TGGCCGGCCAAGGACATCTTCCACGAGTACGCCAACGACTTCGCCAAGAAGGTGAACGACATGGCCGGTGGCCGCCTGAAGATCGAAGTGCTGCCCGCTGGCGCCGTCGTGCCGGCCTTCCAACTGCTCGACGCCGTGAACAAGGGCACGCTGGATGGCGGCCATGGCGTGGTGGCCTACCACTACGGCAAGAACACCGCTCTGGCCCTGTGGGGCTCGGGCCCGGCTTTCGGCATGGACCCCAACATGGTCCTGTCCTGGCACTACTACGGCGGCGGCAAGGCCCTGCTCGAAGAGATCTACAAGGCAACGAACATTGACGTCGTGTCCTTCCTGTACGGCCCCATGCCCACCCAGCCCCTGGGTTGGTTCAAGAAGCCGATCGCCAACGTTGCCCAGCTCAAGGGCCTGAAGTTCCGTACCGTGGGCCTGGCGGTCGACGTGTTCAAGGAACTGGGCACTGCGGTCAACCCGCTGCCCGGCGGCGAGATCGTGCCCGCGCTGGACCGCGGCCTGCTGGACGCAGCCGAGTTCAACAACGCTTCTTCTGATCGCGTGCTGGGCTTCGCCGACGTGGCCAAGAACTGCATGCTGCAGTCCTTCCACCAGAGCGGTGAGCAGTTCGAGATCCTGTTCAACAAAGCCAAGTACGACGGTCTGCCGGCCGAACTCAAGTCGATCATCGACTACTCGGTGCAGGCCGCTAGCGCCGACATGAGCTGGAAGGCGATCCATCGCAACTCGCAGGATTACATCGAGCTCAAGACCAAGGACAAGGTCAACTTCTACAAGACGCCCGATTCCATCCTGAAGGCGCAGCTGGAAGCCTGGGACAAGGTGACCGATGCCAAGTCCAAGGAGAACGCCCAGTTCAAGAAGGTCATGGATTCGCAGCGCGTGTTCGCACAGCGCGCCGGCTCTTGGCAGAACGACTACATGGTCGACTTCAAGATGGCCTGGAACCGCTACTTCCGTCAGCCGGCCAAAAAGGCCTGATCCACGGGCTTGTAGCCTGGGGCTGCCGGTTCACACCGGTGGCCCCTTTTTCATGATGCGGCTCGCAAATGGAGCCGAGGGAGGACGATATGAAAAATATTTTGATGGCGGTGGACCGTGCCTCCACCCGCGTGGGTCAGACCAGCGCCTGGCTGATCGTGGCACTGACGTGTCTGATTGCTTGGGAAGTGTTCTCGCGCTATGTGCTGAACACGCCCCATGACTGGGCCCTGGACGTCCAGATCCAGATGTACGGCACCCTGTTCATGCTCGCGGGGGCTTACACCCTGGCCAAAAATGGCCACGTGCGCGGCGACGTGCTTTATGGCTTTTTCGAACCCCGCACGCAGGCCTGGGTTGACCTGGTGCTGTACGGGCTGTTCTTCCTGCCCGGCATCGTGGCTCTGACCTGGGCCGGTTGGACCTTTGCCCAGGAATCGATTGCGATCCGCGAGAGCACCTTCTCGGCGACGCCGCTGCCGCTTTACCCCTTCAAATTCATGGTTCCCGTGGCCGGTTTCATGCTGCTGCTCCAGGGCATTGTGGAAATCGTGCGCTGCGTCCAGTGCATCCGTGAAGGGCAGTGGCCCTCGCGCGAGGAAGACGTCGAAGAAGTCGACGTTGAGAAGCTCAAGGAAATGGTGGGCATCGACGACGCCGCTGGCAAAGGAGCGGCGCGATGATCAAGATCCGCAAAGAACTCTGGTTCGGCTTCATCCTGATGGCGATCATCATCGCCGGCACCGGGGTGATGCTGCTGGCCGCCGACAAGATCGTCAGCGGTCACCTGGGCCTGATGATGCTGGCCCTGGTGGTGGTGGCGATCATGTTGGGCTTTCCGACCGCCTTCACCCTCATGGGCATGGGCATGATCTTCACCTGGCTGGCGTACGACCGGGACACCGGCAAGACGCTCACGCTGATGGTGCAGTCGGCCTTCAAGGTCATGGGCAATGACGTCCTGATCTCGATTCCCCTGTTCGTGTTCATGGGCTATCTGGTCGAGCGGGCCAACCTGATCGACAAGTTGTTCCGCAGCCTGCACCTGGCGCTGGCCCGCGTGCCGGGCTCACTGGCCGTGGCCACGCTCTTTACTTGCGCAGTGTTCGCCACCGCCACCGGCATCGTGGGCGCGGTGGTCACGCTCATGGGTCTGCTGGCCTTGCCGCAAATGCTCAAGGGCGGCTATGACATCAAGGTGTCGGCGGGCGCGATCACGGCCGGCGGCTGCCTGGGCATTTTGATTCCGCCCTCAGTGATGCTGATCGTGTACGGCGCAACAGCCGGCGTGTCGGTCGTGCAGTTGTACGCCGGCGCCTTCTTCCCGGGGCTGATGCTGGCGGGTCTGTACGTGTTGTACGTGATCGTCCTGGCCAAGATCAAGCCGAACCTGATGCCGCCGCTATCCGCTGAACAACGCTTCGTGCCGCTGCCCGCGCCGCTCGAGCGGATCTCGCAAGGCGTCTCTAACTTGGCCCTGCCCGGACTGCTGCGCGGCGGCCGCGTGGCCAACGCCGAGCCCGGCTTCCTGCGCCGCCAGCTGAGTGTCGTGCTGATGCCGGCCATCGTGTTCCTGTTGGTGGCGGGCCTGGCCTGGCATATCAATACCCGCCCCGCGGAAGTCGTCGAGGTGTCGACGATGGTCCCGTCGAGCCAGGAAGCGGTCGCGGAGGAACAGCAGGCCTCCGCGGGCGGGCTGGCCGAGCCGCCGGCCGCAGGCAGCGGTGTCAAAGAGCCTGCCGGTGCGGATTCGGGCGTGAAGGAACCCCCGGGCGCTGATTCCGGCGTGAAAGAGCCGCCGGGTGCGGACGGCGGTGTGAAAGAGCCCCCCAGCGCCGACTCGGGCGTGAAAGAGCCTCCTGGCGCGGCCGCCACTGCGGACGGCGGCGTCAAGGAACCCGGCGCGGCCACCGCCACGACCGCTGCCCCCGCGGCGGCGCCGGAGCGCACGCCGGCCACCACCGGCTACTGGATCGGCGCGGGCGTCGGAGCGATTGCGCTGGCTGCCCTCTATGCGCTGCTGACCTTCCAGCGTCTGGAAATCTTCAAGATGCTGCTGGCGAGCTTCTTCCCGCTGGTGATCCTGATCCTCTCGGTTCTGGGCTCCATCGTGATGGGTCTGGCCACGCCCACCGAGGCAGCGGCCGTGGGCGCTTTCGGCGGCTACCTGCTGGCGGCCGTCTACGGCGTGATCAACAAGCACGCCGCCGGTCGCGGCGGCATCTTTGCCCTGTGGCTGCTGCTGTGGACGCCGGCACTCGCGTCGATCGGGTGGTTCATCCTGAAGGACCAGGGCGCCGGCATCCCGCCGGTACCAATGCTCCTGGGCACTGCCGGCGCGGTCGGCGTGTTGCTGTGGGCCATCCTGGCCTATCGCCAGGCGAAGCTGGAAGCGGCCGTGAAGGAATCGGTGTTGCTGACCGCCAAGACCAGCGCGATGGTGTGCTGGTTGTTCGTGGGCAGCGCGATCTTCTCGGCGGCCTTTGCCCTCTTGGGTGGTCAGGAGCTGGTCGAGAAGTGGGTGATGTCCATGAACCTCACCAAGACCCAGTTCCTGATCCTGTCCCAGGTGATCATCTTCATCCTGGGTTGGCCGCTGGAGTGGACCGAGATCATCGTGATCTTCATGC
>JBIKUT010000275.1:0-3642 GCA_044347465.1 Ramlibacter sp. | reverse complement strand
ACTGGAAACGTCCGATCGAAGAGGTCGCGGGACTCTTGGATCTCCTGGCCCTGGCGCTCGCGCGCGAGGTGCCCCTTTTGCAGGCCGAAGGCGTGCGTATCCACTTCATCGGCGACCGTTCGGGCCTGCCGCCGAAGTTGCAGGCCGGTCTGGCCCAGGCCGAGGCCCAGACGGCTGGCAACAGCCGCCTGGTGTTTAACGTCTGCTTCAACTACGGCGGCCGCTGGGACATCGCGCAGGCCGCAGCGCGCCTGGCGGCCGAGGGCCAACCGATCACCGAGGCCAGCCTGGGCGCCGCCACGGCCCTGGCGCATGTGCCTGACCCCGAACTCGTGATCCGCACCGGGGGCGAGCATCGCATCAGCAACTTCTTGCTGTGGCAATCGGCCTATTCCGAATTCCACTTTTCCGAGAAGCTCTGGCCCGAGTTCGATGCGCAGGCCCTGGATGACGCCATCGCCGACTTCAACCAGCGAGAGCGCCGCTTTGGCAAGACCTCGGACCAGGTCCGCGGCGCGCCCCACCGCGAGGCCGCTTAGGCCCTCACCGATCGCTCGGGCGGCACACGCGATTCATGCTCAAGCAACGCATCATCACCGCCGTCCTGCTCCTGGCCATCCTGCTGCCGGCGCTGTTCTGGCCGTCGCCCATGCCCTTCGCGTGCGTGGTGCTGGTGATGCTGGCGGCCGGGGCCTGGGAATGGGGGCGACTCAACGGCTTGTCGCAGGCAGGCGCCTGGGCCTGTATGGCGGCGTGCCTGGCCCTGTGCCTGCTGTCTTGGTGGTTCGGCCTGGTGGGGCAGTCCTTGCCCCTGCTGTGGATTACAGCCTCGACCTTGTGGGTGCTGGGCGGGGCCTGGATCCTGCACCGGGGCGTGGCCGGTTGGCCCGGGGTGCCGCAGGCTCTGCGTCTGTGCGGGGGCATCGCGGCTCTCTGGCTCGCCTGGCTGGCGGTGGCCCAGGCCCGCGTCATCGGCATCAACTTTTTGCTGTCCCTCTTCGTGCTGGTGTGGGTGGCAGACGTCGCAGCGTATTTCGCGGGACGCGCCTTCGGTCTGAAGTTCACGCAGCGCCGGCTCGCGCCCACCATCAGCCCCGGCAAGAGCTGGGAGGGTGTCTGGGGCGGCATGGCCGGCGTGCTGCTCCTGGCCCTGGTCTGGTACCAGGCCGACGCGACCTGGCAGGCCCCGGTCCACAGTCTCTACACCGTCCTGGCGGAGCGGGGCGTGGGGCTGCTGGTGATCGCGGTGGTGTTTCTGGCGGCCATGAGCGTGCTGGGTGACCTGCTGGAATCCTTGGTCAAGCGCAGTGCCGGCGCCAAGGACTCCAGTCGCCTCTTGCCCGGGCACGGCGGTGTGCTCGATCGGGTCGACGCCTTGCTGCCCACGCTGCCTCTGGCCATGATGCTGCATTCCCTCACGCATTTCGGATGAACACCCAACGCATTGCCGTCCTCGGCTCGACCGGCTCCATCGGCACCCAAACGCTGGACGTCATCGCACGCCATCCCGATCGCTTCGAAGTCTTTGCCCTGTCGGCAGCTCGCCAGGTCGACCTGATGCTGCAGCAGTGCGCGCGCTTTCGACCGACGCTGGCGGTGATGGCCGATGCTGCGGCGGCCAACGAACTCGCCTCGCGCTTGGCCGCCGAGGGCCTGCCTACGCGCGTGCTGCAAGGCGCCGGCGCCCTCGAGGAAGTCGCCGCGCACCCGCAGGTCGACGCGGTCATGGCCGCCATCGTGGGCGCCGCCGGTCTGGCCTCGTGCCTGGCCGCTGCCCGTGCCGGCAAGCGGCTGTTATTGGCCAACAAGGAAGCCCTGGTGGTGGGCGGCGATGTCTTCCTGCAGGCCGTGCGCGAGGGCGGGGCGCGGCTGCTGCCGATCGACAGTGAGCATTCGGCGATCTTCCAGTCGCTGCCCGAAGACCCCGCCACCTGGGACGCGCGGGTCGACAAGATCATCCTGACCGCCTCGGGTGGGCCGTTTCGCACCTGGGAGCCAGCGCGTTTGCGTGATGTGACCCCCGAGCAGGCTTGCGCGCATCCCAATTGGGTGATGGGCCGCAAGATCTCGGTCGACTCGGCCACCATGATGAACAAGGCGCTGGAGGTCATTGAGGCGCGCTATCTGTTTGGTCTGCCCCCCGAGCGCCTGGAGGTGGTGATCCACCCCCAGAGCGTGATTCACTCGATGGTGCAGTACCGCGACACCTCGGTCGTGGCGCAATTGGGCACGCCCGATATGCGCGTGCCGATTGCCTACGGCCTGGCCTGGCCCGAGCGGGTCGCCTCCGGGGCCCAGCCCCTGGACTTTTCCAAGCTGGCCGATATGGCCTTTGAATCTCTGGACAGCCGCGGCCACCGCGCGCGCTTTCCCGGCTTGCAACTGGCCTGGGACAGTCTGCGCGCGCCCTCGGGCACCACGGCGGTCCTCAATGCCGCCAACGAGATCGCCGTCGAGGCGTTTCTGGCCGGTCGGATTCGCTTCGACCAGATTCACGCGCTGAACCTGGCCACGCTCGAGGCCGTGGTGCCCGCACGTCCCGCGAGCCTGGCCGACCTGCTGGCCCTGGACGGCCAGGCACGCGCCGCCGCCACCCAGGCGATCAGCCGACTGACCTGATTTTTCCGATCCGTCGCCATGCTCACTGTTGTCGCTTTTCTCATCGCCTTGGGTCTGCTGATCGCCGTGCACGAATACGGCCACTACCGCGTCGCGGTGGCTTGCGACGTCAAGGTCCTGCGTTTCTCGATCGGCTTTGGCAAGGTGCTGGTGCGCTGGAAGCCGCGCCGCCAGCGGCCGGGGCAGGACACCGAGTTCGTGATTAGCGCCTTTCCTCTGGGGGGCTATGTGCGCATGCTCGACGAGCGTGAAGGCGAGGTCGCGCCGCACGAACGTGAATGGGCCTTCAACAACCGCCCCCTGCGCCAGCGCGCTGCCATCGTGGCGGCTGGTCCCCTGGCCAACTTGCTGCTGGCGGTGTTCCTCTATGCGCTGGTGGGCTGGAGCGGCTTTGAGGCGCCCCGGGCCGTTCTGGCCACGCCGGTGGCGGGCTCGCTGGCCGAGCGCGCCGGCTTGTCCGGCGGCGAGCACGTGCGGGCTGCCGCCTTTGACGGCGAGGCCCTCGAGCCGCTCGACTCCTTTGACGATCTGCGTTGGCTGCTCACACGGGGGGCCCTGGACGGGCGCGACGTGCGCCTGCAGGTGGACTCGAGCCCGGGCGGCCGCCAGCGTGAGGTGCTGCTGCCGCTGGCTGGTATCGATGCGCGCGAGGTCGATGCCCGCCTGATTCGCCAGATCGGCCTGACCGGCCCGCTGACGCGGCCCGTGCTGGGCGAGGTCATGGGGGGCGGTGCGGCCGAACGGGCCGGACTGCGCAAGGGCGATCTGGTGCTGGCGGTGGGTGGCCTGGCCATCGTTGACGGCCAGCAACTGCGCGAATGGATCCGCGGTCAGGTCGCGGGCTCGCAGGGCGTGGCCTCGGATTGGCGCGTGCTGCGTGAAGGGCGCGAACTGTCGCTGCGCGTCACGCCAGACGTCTTGACCGATCGTGCGGGCACGGGCTTGCCCGTGGGCCGTATTGGCGCGCTGGTGGGCGCGGCGCCCGAGATGGTGCAGGTGCAGCACGGACCCCTCGAGGGGCTG
>JBIKUT010000273.1:0-3677 GCA_044347465.1 Ramlibacter sp. | reverse complement strand
AAACTGCAGAGCCAAGGTTGTCAACAAAATTGTTGGCAAAACTGGGGTTTGTCCCGAGGTGCACCTGTCCCGAGGCAGTGCGCACCTAGGGTCAGTGCGCCGTCTCTGAATACGCGAAGCCCATAGTGGCAGCGACCTGACGCAGCCTCTGGTCACGTGTCCAGAGTTGGGCCCCACCGGTCAGGGCAACCGAGGCCAAGAGATGCACGTCGATGTATCCGATCCCTTTGCCAAACAGGCGGTGCCGCTCGATGAACTGCATCGCTTCGTCGTCGGTCGCGATCACGGCCCTCGGAAGATCGTGGAGCAGTTCAAGGAGCGACTGGCGATCTTTCAAGCTGCCGCATGCGATCTCCCCCATGACGAAGGGATGCATCACCACGGCTGCACGCTCAAGCAAGGCGACAAGCCCAGGGTCGCCACGGCGCAGGTGATCCACCCACACCGACGTATCCACGAGGATCAAGCCGCGCGCTCCGCACGCCTGCGGGGCGCTGCTTGGAGTTCGGGCTGCGTGCCCCCCAAGCGCGCGAGCCGCTTGGCGCTCTCACGCTCGATCAAGGCCTTCAAGCTCTCGCTCAAGATGGCCGTGCGGTCCATAGGGCCCATCAATTTGCTGGCTTTGGCGAGCAATTCGTCATCGATGTTGAGCGTGGTGCGCATGCTTTTGCTCCTTGGATTAAGCATCAAATATAACATCATTTGATGCCTTTTTTGATGCCTATCAAGCGACACTCGCTCACATCGAGCACACCAGAAACAAAAAAGCCAGCACAAAGGCTGGCTTGATTGGTTGTCGAGCGAGATGGTGGGTGGTGAGGGTTTCGAACCCCCGACCCCCGCCGTGTGAAGGCGATGCTCTACCACTGAGCTAACCACCCCATCGGGCTCAAAAGTACAAAGGACGAATCACTCGTGTTGCTTTGCACCAAAGCCCACAATTATGCCACAGCCGCCTGCCGCCACACCGTCTTGCCCCCGCTGGCCTTGTCTAGCTGCTGGAGCACGCCCTCATGGGCGGCTAATTCTTGCTCGTTGGCCTCGATCACCGGCAGGCTGAAGCTGCGCAGATCCACCCGCACCCCCTCCAGGGTGGTGCCGGCATCGCCCGGGCCCACGTCGATCAGGAGCGCGTCTTGGCCGCGGGTGAGGTTGATATAGACGTCGGCCAAAAGCTCCGCATCCAGCAAAGCGCCGTGCAGCGTGCGATTGGAGTTGTCCACGCCCAGGCGGTCGCACAGGGCGTCCAGGCTGTTGCGCTTGCCCGGGAACATTTCCTTGGCCATCACCACCGTGTCGATCACGCTGCCAATCACGGTACGCAACGGCGGCCGGCCCACCAACTCGAGCTCTTTGTCCAGGAAGCCCAGGTCAAAGGGCGCGTTGTGGATGATCAGTTCCGCGCCCTCAAGGTAGGCCAGGAGCTCGTCGACCACCGCCGGAAAGCGGGGCTTGTCCTGCAGGAACTCGCGGGTGATGCCGTGGACCTTGAGTGCGTCCTCGTGGCTATCCCGGTCGGGGTTCAGGTAGAAATGCTTGTTGGCGCCCGTGAGCTTGCGGGCTACCAGTTCCACACAGCCGATCTCGATGATGCGGTCGCCGGTCTCGGCGGACAAGCCGGTGGTTTCGGTATCGAGGACGATCTGGCGCATCGGGCCATTTTAGGGGCTGGCCCGGGCCGCCCCGGCGTCACGCCTAGTGGTTTTCCTTGGCGTGGTTAATCGAGTATTTGGGAATCTCCACCACCAAGTCTTGATGGTCCACGATGGCCTGGCACGAGAGCCGCGAGTTGGGCTCCAGACCCCAGGCGCGATCGAGCAGGTCTTCTTCGCTCTCGTCCATCTCATTGAGTGATTGAAAGCCCTCGCGCACGATCACATGGCAAGTGGTGCAGGCGCAGCTCATGTCGCAGGCGTGCTCGATCGGGATGTTGTTTTCAAGGAGCGCCTCGCACACCGAGGTGCCGGCGCTGGCTTGAATCTGCGCGCCCTGCGGGCAGTACTCGGGATGGGGCAGGATCTTGATGGTGGCCATGTCAGAGGGTCTCTACGTTGCGTCCGGCCAGTGCCTTCTGGATGCTGTGGTTCATGCGTTCGGCCGCGAAGCCTTCGGTGGCTTTCGCCAGGGCCTCGGTGGCCGCTTCGATGGCCGCGGCGTCGCTCGCCTCACGCGCCACCTGGTCCAGGTGCGCGATGGCGGCATCGATCGCGGCGTGCTCCTGCGGCTGCAGCAAGGCGCCGTCCACCGACAAGGCACTGCGCGTGGCCAGGATCAAGCGGTCGGCATCCACACGCGCCTCCACCAACGCACGTGCGCGGATGTCTTCTTCGGCGGTGGCGAAACTGTCTTGCAGCATCTTGGCCACCTGCTCGTCGCTCAGGCCGTAGGACGGCTTCACATCGATACGCGCCTCGACGCCGCTGTTCTGCTCGCGCGCGCTGACCGACAGCAACCCGTCGGCGTCGACGGTGAAGGTCACGCGAATGCGCGCAGCACCCGCCGCCATCGGCGGGATGCCCCGCAACTCGAAGCGCGCCAGGCTGCGGCAGTCGGCCACCAGATCACGTTCGCCCTGCACCACATGCAGCGCCAGCGCGGTCTGGCCGTCTTGGTAGGTGGTGAAGTCCTGGGCCTTGGCGGTGGGAATGGTTTCGTTGCGATGCACGATGCGCTCGACCAACCCGCCCATCGTCTCGATCCCCAGCGACAGCGGGATCACGTCCAGCAGCAACAGGTCGCCACTGGCATCGTTGCCCGCCAGTTGGTTGGCCTGGATCGCTGCGCCCAGAGCCACCACCTCGTCGGGGTTTAAGTTGTTCAAGGGCGGACGTCCGAAGAAGTCGCCCACTGCCCGCTGTACCTGCGGCATGCGGGTGGAGCCGCCCACCATCACCACGCCTTGCACTTCTTCGCGTGTGAGCTTGGCATCGCGCAAGGCCTTTCGCACCGCCGACAGCGTGCGCGCGGTGAGGTCGGTCGTGGCGGCCTCAAATTCCGTGCGGGTGACCGTGACCGCCTGCTCGCGCCCGGCCAGGTGCACCTGCTCCGTCACGGAATCTTGCGCCGACAGCGCCTCTTTGGCGCGGCGCGCCGCCATCTGAATGCCGGCCTTGTCGGCGTCGGACGTGATCGTCAGGCCGGCGCGCGTGCGCATCACCTGCGCCAGCGCGCGGTCGTAGTCGTCGCCGCCCAGGGCCGAGTCACCGCCGGTGGCCAGCACCTCGAACACCCCGCGCGAGAGGCGCAGGATCGAGATGTCAAAGGTGCCGCCGCCCAGGTCGTACACGGCATAAATCCCTTCGCTGGCGTTGTCCAGACCATAGGCGATGGCCGCGGCCGTCGGCTCGTTGATCAGGCGCAGCACATTCAGACCGGCCAGTTGCGCCGCGTCCTTGGTGGCCTGGCGCTGCGCGTCGTCGAAGTACGCGGGCACGGTGATCACCGCGCCATACAGATCATCGTCAAAGCTGTCCTCGGCGCGGTAACGCAGCGTGGCCAGAATCTCAGCGCTGATTTCCACCGGGCTCTTGGGACCGGCGCGCGTGTCCAAGGACACCATCCCCGGCTGGTCCATGAAGCGATACGGCAGCTGATCGCGGTTGGCGATGTCGGCCAGGCCGCGCCCCATGAAGCGCTTGACCGAGGCAATCGTGTTTTGCGGATCCTGCGCCTGGGCC
>JBIKUT010000272.1:0-3679 GCA_044347465.1 Ramlibacter sp. | reverse complement strand
AATGTGCATGCGTGCTTCTTTGGCCTGGGCCAGAGCGACCTGCATGATTTCCTTGGTGATGCCCTGGATCTTGATGTCCATCTGCAAGGCGGTGATGCCGTGCGTGGTGCCGGCCACCTTGAAGTCCATGTCGCCCAGGTGATCTTCATCGCCCAGGATGTCGGTCAGCACCGCAAAGCGGTTGCCGTCCTTGATCAGGCCCATGGCGATACCGGCCACGTGGGCCTTCATCGGCACGCCCGCGTCCATCATGGCCAGGCAGCCGCCGCAGACCGAAGCCATCGACGACGAGCCGTTGGACTCGGTGATCTCGGAGACCACGCGGATGGTGTAGGGGAATTCTTCCTTGGCGGGCAAGCAGGCGACGAGCGCGCGCTTGGCCAGGCGGCCGTGGCCGACTTCGCGGCGCTTGGTGGAACCCATGCGGCCAACTTCACCGGTGGCGAAGGGGGGCATGTTGTAGTGGAACAGGAAGCGGTCTTCAAACTCGCCGGCCAGGGCGTCGATGCGCTGGGCATCGCGCTCGGTGCCCAGGGTGGCAATGACCAGGGCCTGGGTCTCGCCGCGCGTGAACAGGGCCGAGCCGTGGGTGCGGGGCAGCACGCTGTTGCGGATCTCGATGGGACGCACGGTGCGGGTGTCGCGGCCGTCGATGCGCGGCTCGCCGGACAGGATCTGGCTGCGCACGATGTTCGACTCGATCGAGAACAGCAGGTCATCGACCTTGCCGGCTTCGTAGTCGGCGCCTTGGGCCTTCAGGCCGGCGTGCACGGTGGCCGAGGCCTCGCGCAGGGCCTGGGTACGGGCTTGCTTGCTACGGATTTGGTAGGCCGCGCGCAACGGGCCATCGGCCAGCGCCGTGACCTGAGCGATGAAGGGCTCGTCCTTGGCGGGCGCTTGCCAATCCCAGGCGGGCTTGCCGCCCTGGCGCACCAGCGCGTGGATGGCGTCGATGGCGATCTTGCCTTGCGTGTGGCCAAAGACCACGGCGCCCAGCATCACGTCTTCGGGCAGCTGCTGCGCCTCGGATTCGACCATCAGCACGGCGGCTTCGGTGCCGGCGACGACCAGGTCCATCTGCGAGTCCTTGCGCTGGGTCTGGCCCGGGTTCAGGACGTATTCACCGTTGATGTAACCCACGCGCGCGGCGCCGATCGGGCCGGCAAAGGGCACGCCGGAGATGGCCAGCGCGGCGCTGGTGGCGATCATGGCGGCGATGTCGGCGTCCACCTCAGGATTGAGCGACAGCGTGTGGATCACCACATGCACTTCGTTCAGGAAACCTTCGGGGAACAGCGGACGGATCGGGCGGTCGATCAGGCGGGAAGTCAGGGTCTCGAGCTCGGAGGGCTTAGCCTCGCGCTTGAAGAAGCTACCGGGGATCTTGCCGGCGGCGTAGGTCTTCTCGATGTAGTCGACGGTCAGGGGGAAGAAGTCTTGCCCCGGCTTGGCCGACTTGGAGGCGACCACAGTGGCCAGGACCACGGTGTCGTCGATGTTGACCAGCACCGCGCCAGTGGCTTGGCGGGCGATCTCGCCGGTTTCCATGGTGACCGTGTGCTGGCCCCACTGGAAGGTCTGAGTGACTTTGTTGAAGATGCTCATAGCGTGCTTTCTAAGGTGATGGAGCCTTGGGGCGAACACGATGCCATTCCATCAGGGACCGCGCAGGGCCGCTGGTGGAATGACACAGCGCGTATTCGTCTTGGGGTCTCCGAAGTAAAACGCGCCTGAGCTAGTGGGGACTAACTCAGGCGCGCTTCATGGATTCAGTGCTTACTTGCGCAGGCCCAACTTGGCGATCAGCGCGGTGTAGCGCTCAGCGTCCTTGTCCTTCAGGTACGCCAGCAGGCTCTTGCGGCGATTGACCATACGCAGGAGGCCGCGGCGACCGTGATGGTCTTTGGCGTGGGTCTTGAAGTGGGGGGTCAGCTCGTTGATGCGAGCGGTCAGCAGGGCAACCTGGACTTCGGGGCTGCCGGTGTCGGCGGCGCCACGGGCATGGGCCTTGACGACTTCGGCCTTGTTGAGGGCGGTCATGTGAGATTCCTTTGAATATTTGAACTTGCGTTGGAGGCTGGAACGCGGCCCCAACGTGTGCACGAAAGTGTGCGGTATCGCCCCCCGTGTGGAGGACAACTTCGGGATTATAGCCGACCGGGCCCGGCCAGCCAGCCCTGCAGCCGCTGGACCCCCTGCCCCAGGCGCGCCAGGTCTTGGGAGGCGAAGCACCAGCGCAGCCAACCCTCGGCCTCGGGGGCGAAGGCGCTGCCCGGCGCCAGGCCCAGGCCGGCCTCGGCCACCAGCCGTTTGGCCGTGGCCAGGGAGTCGGCATGGCCGGCGAGTCGGAAAAAAGCATACATACCGCCCGGCGCCGGGGCGACGTCCACCTCGGGCAGGGCCTGCAGCAGGGGCACCAGGGTGTCGCGGCAGGCGCGCAGGTGGGCCACCACCCGGGGGGTGATCTCGTCGGTGCGGCGCACGGCGGCCAGGGCCCCGCGCTGGGTGAACACGCTGGCACAGGAGGTGTTGAACTCGATCAGCTTGCCCATGGCGTCGACCATCGCCGGCGGCATCACGAGCCAGCCCAGGCGCCAACCGGTCATGAGAAAGCTCTTGGAAAAGCTGTGCGCGACGACCAGGCGGTCGTCGGGTTCGGCCACATCGAGGAAGCTCGGCGCGCAGGGATTACCCCCCGAAGCGCTGCGCGCCTCCCCCCCAAGGGGGGCGTCCGGCTTGGGGCGGCCCGGCGCCGGACTGCTGCCCCCCGAAGCGCTGCGCGCCTGCGGGTAATACAGACGCTCGTACACCTCGTCGGCCAGGATCCAGGTGCCGGTACGTCGGCAATGCGCCAGGAGGGCCCGCTGTTCGTCGGCGCTGAGGGTCCAGCCGGTGGGGTTGTTCGGCGCGTTGACCACCAGCAGGCGCGTGGCCGGGGTGATGGCCTCGAGCAAGGCCGCCAGGTCCAGCGTCCAAGCGCCCTGCACCGGCTTGAGCGACACGGTGCGCACCCGCGCGCCCATGATCTGGGGCTGGGCGACCAGGTTGGGCCACACAGGGGTGCCCACCACCACCTCGTCGCCCGCCTCCACCAACGCCTGCACCGCCAGCATCAGGGCGTTGACGCCGCCGCTGGTGACCGCGATGCGCCCGGCATCCACCGGGCCGTGCAGGCGCGATGTGTAGTCGGCCAAGGCCTGGCGCAACTCGGGCAGGCCCAGGTTGTGGGCGTAGAAGGTCTCGCCCGCGCGCAGCGATTCGATCGCCGCCTCGCGCACGAAATCGGGCGTGACCTCGTCGCTCTCGCCAAACCAGAAGGCCAGCACATCGCTGCGGCCCAGGCCCGCATTGGCGACCTCACGGATCTTGGAGGCTTCGAGGTTCAAGATGGCAGAACGCATGACGCTGAGACCTTAAGACGCTGGCCGAATCATCCGGCATGTCGTGGGCAATTGCGCGTCGTCGGCAGACACCGCCTGGATCACGCGAAACCCATACCCCGAGCCTTCCACATCGAACTTGACGCCTGGCGCGCCCTGGCGATCCATCACGCCCACCACCAGCGTCTGCTGAAACTGGTGGTCGGCCGCGCGCATCGCGCCACGTTGGCCAGACAGCTCGACACGCGCACCTGCCAGCTGCGTCGCCACCGCGGCCGCCTCGGTGCTGCCGGCTCGCT
>JBIKUT010000271.1:0-3713 GCA_044347465.1 Ramlibacter sp. | reverse complement strand
GGCGCACGACGCCCTTGAGTTTGGCCAGCGCCTCGAGGCTGGTTTCGCGCGGGTGTTCGTCCTGGCTCACGACGATCGGATCACCCTTTTTCTGGGGGATCGTGACGGGCGTGATCTCGGCGGCCAGGTAGCCGGCCTTCTGGGCTGCCACCGCATTCAACTGCGAGCGCAGCGCCATGCGGTCCTGGGCCTCGCGCTCGATCTTGTAGTCGGTGGCGACGTTCTCGGCGGTCTCGGGCATGCTGTCCACGCCGTACATCTCTTTCATGCGCTTGTTCACGAAGCGCCAGCCGATGGTGGTGTCATACACCGCGTTAGTGCGCGAGAAGGCGGTCTCCCCCTTGGGCATGACGAAGGGCGCGCGGCTCATGCTCTCGACGCCACCGGCGATCATCAGTTGCGCCTCGCCTGATTTGATGGCGCGGGCGGCCGTGCCCACCGCGTCCAGGCCCGAGCCGCACAAGCGGTTGATGGTCGCACCCGGCAGGTCCATGGGCAGGCCCGCCAGCAGGGTGGCCATGCGGGCCACGTTGCGGTTGTCTTCGCCGGCCTGGTTGGCGCAGCCAAAGATCACGTCGGTGACCTGGGTCCAGTCCACACCGGGATTGCGCGCCATCAGCGCTTTCAGGGGGATGGCACCCAGATCGTCAGCGCGCACGCTGGAGAGGGCCCCACCGTAGCGACCGAAGGGCGTGCGGATGGCATCGCAGATATAGGCGTGCGTGGAGGCGGTCATGCAGCGGGCTTTCGCAAGAAAATCAAGAAGCAGATGGGAGCTTGAACATGCTAGTGCCCTCGAGCTCGAGCACCGTGCGGTCTTCTTGGGTGCGCAGACACCAGGACCACTGCAGGATCCCGAGCTCGGGGCGCTTGGCGGATCGACGCACTTCGTTGACGGTCACGCGCAGGCTCAGGACATCGCCGGGGCGTACCGGATGGGGCCAGCGCACGTCGGACACGCCGGGCGAGGCAAACGATTCGGAGTCTCGCAAGATGTGTTCGGCCACCAGGCGCATGGCGATGCCGCAGGTGTGCCAGCCGCTGGCGATCAGACCCTCAAAGGGTCCCTGGCGGGCCGCCTCGGGATCGGTGTGGAACCACTGGGGGTCGTAGGCCGAGGCGAACTGCAGGATCTCGGCTTCGGTGACGATGTAGGGGCCGGCCTCAATCACCTGGCCCACATGGAATTGTGCGAACTTCATGGAGCAATGGTAACGAGTCGGCCTCGCCGCGCGTTCAGTAGGTCTCCAGGTGCAGGCGGCCGTCTCGCTTGAGTGCGGCGCCCACCGTGTCCCAGTTCAGGCCGGCCTGCTGCGCGATGTCCTTGAGCGCCAGCACCACACCCTCCTCCATGGCCTTGAGGCCGCAGACGTAGAAGTAGGCGTTGGGGTCGATCAGCATCTTCGCCAGGTCGGCAGCCTGTTCGCGCATCGCATCCTGCACGTACTTGCGGGGCTGACCCGGCGTGCGGCTGTAGGCGAAGTGGGTGTCGATGAAGTCCTTGGGCAGGCTTTGCAGCGGCCCGAAGTACGGCAGCTCCTGCTGCGTGCGCGCGCCGAAGAACAGCATCAAGCGCCCACCCTCGAACTTGCCGCTGGCGCGCTGACGGCGGCGCCACTCGGTCATGGCGCGCATGGGGGCGCTGCCGGTGCCGGTGCAGATCATCACGATGTGGCTGCGCGGGTGATTGGGCATCAGGAAGCTGGTGCCAAACGGACCGATCACCTGCACGGTGTCGCCCACCTTCAGATCGCACATGTAGTTGCTGGCGACACCGCGCACCGCTTGGCCCTGGTGGTCTTCCAGCACGCGCTTGATGGTCAGGGACACGTTGTTGTAGCCTGGCCGCTCGCCGTTGCGAGGGCTGGCGATGGAGTACTGGCGGGCATGGTGCGCGCGGCCCTTGTCGTCGACGCCCGGCGGGATGATGGCGATCGACTGGCCTTCCAGGCATGGGAACGGCACCTGGCCGAAGTCCAGCACGATGTGGTGGGTGTCGTAGTCAGTGCCGACCTCGGTCACGCGCACATTCCCCGTCACCGTGGCGGTGATCGTCTTCTCGGCGGCCTTGGGGCCGTAGAGGTTGGTGTAGGGGTGGGCAGCGGACCAGGGCGGCACCTGCGCGCCGTATTGCACGCTGTTGAACGCAGCGTCGGCCTCGGCGGTCGCGGCGGTGGCGACCACCGTCGCCGCAGCGGCGACGGGTTCAGCCTCTTGGACTCCACCCGCCTGAACGAGTTCCTCGGGCGGCAGTTCCGCCGGCAGCGACTCCCAGGTCAGTTGTTCGGCGGGCGTATAGGCCCGCACGCGCGGCATCTGCCGCCAGTTGTCGATGGAACCCGTGGGGCACGGCGAGATGCAGGCCATGCACAGGTTGCACAGGTCGGCGTCGACGACGTAGTTGTTGTCATCGTGCGTGATCGCCTTTTGCGGGCAGATCGACTCGCAGGTGTTGCAGCGAATGCAGATCTCGGGATCGATCAGGTGCTGCTTGATGACGGCGACGTGTGCTTGTTCCATTTTTTATGTCTCCTCGGGACCTCAAGAATCAAGGGCCGCTGAAGTCAGCGGCCCCTTCCAGTGGCCGCCGCGGAACCGGCTTTGCCGGGCCGCTGGCGGCGCCCCCTTGAGGGGGAAGCGGCGAAGCCGCTTCGGGGGTGGGTCAAATCCCGGTCAATTAAACCGCACGTATTCGAAGTCGACTGCTTGGCGGTTGATGCCGACCACCGGGGGTGCAATCCAGTTGGCGAACTTACCCGGCTCGACGACGCGGCCCATCAAGCTGGCCACATAGACGCGGTCTTCGGCGGTGGGCAGCCACTCGCCGACCTTGGCATTCCACTCGGCCTCGCTCACCACACGGCCTTCGGGCGAGACCTTCACGCCAGCCAGCGCGCCGATGTTGCGGTGGAAGGCCTTGTGCGGCGCCACCAGCTTGAAGGGAATGCCGGCCTTTTCGATCAGTTTGTTCCAGCGGCCCACGCCCGAGATGCTGTCCTTGATGTAGTCATCGCGCAGCACTTCGTTGAGCGCGTTGAGCATCGGCACTTCGCGCTCGACCAGCTGGCCGTCCTTGACCGCCAGCACTTTGTAGGTCTGGCCCCGCAGCTGGTGGTCGTCCATGCGCTTGCCTTCTTCGTAGCGGCCCTTCAGCCCCGTGCTGTAGAAAGTCGCGGCGTTGCTGGACTCGTCAGCGCCGAACAGGTCGATGGTGACGCTGAAGTGGAAGTTCAGGTAACGCTGAATGGTGGGCAGATCGATGACGCCCGCTTCGCGCAGCTTCTTGGGGTCATCGGTCTTGAGCTCGTTCATCTTCTGGCAGGTGCGGGTGATCACACGGCCAATGCCCGACTCGCCCACGAACATGTGGTGGGCTTCTTCGGTCAGCATGAACTTGGTGGTGCGGGCCAGCGGATCAAAGGCGCTTTCGGCCAGCGCGCACAGCTGGAACTTGCCGTCACGGTCGGTGAAGTACGTGAACATGAAGAAGGACAACCAATCAGGCGTCTGCTCGTTGAAGGCTTGCAGGATGCGGGGGTTGTCTTCCTGGCCGCTGCGACGCTGCAGCAGGGCCTCGCCCTCTTCGCGGCCGTCACGGCCGAAGTGCTTGTGCAGCAGGTAGACCATGGCCCACAGGTGGCGGCCTTCTTCGACGTTGATCTGGAACAGATTGCGCAGGTCGTACATGCTGGGCGCGGTCAGACCCAGGTGAC
>JBIKUT010000270.1:0-3732 GCA_044347465.1 Ramlibacter sp. | reverse complement strand
GCGATCGCCCGCACGCCCACCACGGCCCGCGGGCACGGGCTCGTCGCGCTTCATGCCGGGACGGTCATCGCCGCGCCGCGCCACCACGGGTTTGGGCGCGGGCTTGGGCGCGGCGACGGGTGCGGGTGCCGCGCTCTCGGGCGTCTCGCTGCCTGCCGCGACGCCCGCCTCAGGGGCAGCGTCTGGCGCAGCCGCACCCTCTGGGGTTGCCGAGGTCGTCGCTGCTGCCGCAGCCGCTGCGCCCTGTGCATCGGCCTGAGCCGCCGCATCACGCGCTTGCGCCTGACCGCGCAAGGCGGCCTCCAGAGCCGACAGCGCGGCGCGAATTTTCTGGGCGTCGCCGCTCGCGTTGGCGGCTTCGACCGCGCGGGAGGCCTCGAGCACCACGCGATCATGTTCGCTGAGCGCCGAAGCCGCACGTTCGCGGTCCTGCCCCTTGCGGTTGAACGCATCGTCGATCGGCTTGCGGAAGGCGTCCCACAATTTCTGTTCGTGCTTGCGATCCAGCGGCACGGCCTGCGCTTCGGCCTGCCAGCGCTGTTGCAAGGCCTTGACGGCATCGATGCGCAGCTGCGGCGCCGCACCCAGCGCGCCGGCCTCGTCGATCATGGCGTGGCGACGCTCCAGGCTTTGCTTCTGAACGGCCACCAGGGGTGCCTGCGCCGCGTTCAGCGCCTCCTTCCAGGTGGACTGCATCTCGGCATAGGCCTTCTCGCTCAGATGGCCGGCCTCGCGCCAGCGCGACTCGAACTGATGGATCGCGCGGGCAAAACCTTTCCAGTCGCCGTTGGCGGCGCTGGGGTGAGCGATCGCAAAGGCGCGCACCTCGTCAATCAGCGCGACGCGACGGGCGCGGTGCTCGGCCGCCTCGGACTTGACCTTGTCCAGCCAGGCCTCGACCACCTTGTAGGCCTCGTTGCAGGCCTCGTCGAATCGTTTCCACAGAGCGTGATTCGGGGCACCACCCTGATCCAGCTGTTTCCACTGTTCACGCAGGGCGCGTAGCTGCTCCTGCATCTTGCGACCGCCGAAGCGGGGCTTGCGCGCCGCAGGCGCTTCAGGCGCAGCCTGCGCCACCGCGGCGTCGCTCGCCTCGGCGGCGGCTGCGGGCGCACCCGCAGGCACGGCGCGGGGCGTGGCCGCCTCGAACAGCGCCTCGGCCTTGGCCACCAGCTCCTGTCGCAACTGGTCGGCGCGCCAACGCTGCCAGCCTTCCAATTCACCCGCCGCGGCGAGCGCGGCATGCGCCTGCTGATCGAGTGCGGCATCGACGCGCTTGCCGTGATCCTTGAGGGCCTGGCGCAGAGCGGCGGCCGCCCCGGCGCTGGCCTTGCCATGGCCCTGCGCGACTTCCTGTTCGAGCTTGGCCAGCGCGGCGCGCACGGCTTCGTTGGCGGCGGCACGCGCCTGCGGGTCGGGGGCCGGGCGGGGCGCACGCGCCGGCGCCTCGACGGGCAAACCCCGCGCAGCGCGCAGCTCGTCGGCCCAGGCGGGCACGGGCGGCAGCGGCGCGGCGGCGTCGGTGTCGGCGGCGGTGGCCTGGGCCAGCGCCGACTGGAAGGCATCCCAGACCAGCTGCAGCTGCTGGCGCGAGGCGTCCAGCAGCGGCGGGAAACGCGCGTCAATGCTGGGCCAGCCGGCGTCGTCGGTCAGGGCCTGGGCCTGGGCCTGCCACTGGGGCACGTCGGCGCGCAGCGATTCGGCGGCGACGATGGCGTCACGCCAGGATTTGAGAGACAGCACCTCGATACGCTGCGCCAGCAGCACCGCGGCTTCGCGTTGCACCTGCACCCGGTGCTGCAAGTCTTCAATGCCCTTGACCCGTTCGGCCAGGCGGGCCTTCAGGCCGGCCAGCGGCTCGCGGCTCAGGGGAGCGCCGGCCTTGGCCGCGTCGCGCTGCCAGGCCAGGGCATCGGCCAGATTCAGTTTGGGGGGATCGAGCAGGGCCTGGGCCTTGCCCGCCCATTCGGCGGCAAGGGCTTCCTGGCCGCGGGCGCGCTTGACCTCGTCCAGCCGCTCACGCAGCACGCGCGCGGCGCCCTTGTCCCGGCTGCTCAGTTCGCGATACACCTCTTGCAACACCTCGGTGGCCGGGTCACTGGCCAGCCAGGTGCGAAGCTTGGCGGCACGCTCGCCCGAGGTGGGCGCCGAAAAAGCCCCGCCGGTCAGCGCGTCGAGGGAGGAAACGTCTTGGGTTTTGGGCGAGGCTTGGGTCACAGGAATCATGCAAGGGCGCATCAGGACGCCCAATTTCTAGAGGGAATCGGGTATTTTCGCCGCGAAAACAGGCAAAAGGGGCCCGGCTGGATGTGCGCCACCCCAATTTGGCTCATTCCTTTCTCAAATAAGAACGAATTCCTTTATTCTTGACGGGTTATTTAGAGCCTTTTTAAAATCCGCTCTGCCGCGGGAAACGTTCTTCCCGCCCGCCCGATCGAAACCCGCTGCCGACCCCGGCCCTGACGGCGTCCCCCACACTGCGAATCCCCCGGCCCCGCGACGGCCCCCGCCGCCCGGTCCGCCGGCTCGCAGGTAGAAAGGAAGTGCGATGACAGCGTTCGAGAAGATCAGCCAGGGCCTGCGGACCTTTGCCTCCGACGTCGCCCAAGGATTTTTCGAAGTCACTCATAACGGCTCCGCCCTGCTGGGGCTGGGCGTGGTGTTTGCCGCCCTGACCCTGACCCTGCGTCCGGACCTGCGCCTGACCACCGAGACCCACCTGATGGAGTGGCTCCAAGAGCGCCAGGCCGACGCCATCGGCATCGTGTCGGATATCGGCGCCATCGGCCGGGCGACCGCTGCCAACCCGGTTGAGCTGCCCAAGCCGCAGGCGGCGCTGGCTTATTGGCTCAGCCGCAAGTACCGGGTCGCGCCCGAGCCGGTCAGCGCCTTGGTGGCCGAGGCCTACGCCCTGGGCGCCCGCACCCGCATCGACCCGCCCCTGATCCTGGCCGTGATGGCCATCGAGTCCGGCTTCAACCCCTTCGCCCAGAGCCCCGTGGGCGCCCAGGGCCTGATGCAGGTGATGACACACGTGCACAGCGACAAGTTCGACCGCTTTGGCGGCAAGCTGGCCACCTTTGATCCGGTGTCCAACCTGCGGGTGGGCGTCAAGGTGCTGCAGGAATGCATCCAACGCGCCGGCTCGGTCGAAGCCGGTCTGCGTTTCTATGTGGGCGCGGCCAACACCGAGGAAGACGGCGGCTACGTCGAAAAGGTGCTGGCCGAGTACGAGCGCCTCAAGCAGATCGCGGCCGGCCAGACCCCGGTCTCTGCCTGGCCGGCCCCGACCCCCGCCTCCTGAGGCCGCACCCCTGGGCTACACTAGGCGGGTACGCGACTGGCGATAGGCGCGCGGCCCCTGGCGGGTTCGTGGCGCGGACGTGGGTCACCACGGGGAAGCGTGCCGCCGGCCTCCGGCGTACAGCCGTTCGCCTGGGCAGCCCTGTCTGACGACAGACAGGGACCATCCTCCGTAAGGACTGCCGTCGTGTTTCATCGCAATACCCTGATCGAGCAAACCGATCCCGAACTCTTCGCCGCGATCCAGGCTGAAAACCACCGCCAGGAAGCCCACATCGAGCTGATCGCCAGCGAGAACTACGCCTCGCCCGCCGTCATGGCGGCCCAGGGCAGCCAGCTGACCAACAAATACGCCGAGGGCTACCCCGGCAAACGCTATTACGGCGGCTGCGAGAACGTCGACATCGCCGAGCAACTGGCCATCGACCG
>JBIKUT010000269.1:0-3741 GCA_044347465.1 Ramlibacter sp. | reverse complement strand
TCTCGTCCCACCAGGACAGGTCGGGCATGTAGGCGATCAGCGGCACATCGGCGTAGTCGGCGGCGATCTCGGCGATGGTGCTCACGGTCTCGGGCGTGCCGACGAAGCCGACCTTGATCACCTGCACCGCCACGTCTTCGAGAATGGCCCGCGCCTGCTCGGCGACGGCGTCTTCATCTAAGCTGAAATGGTTGAAGATTTCGGCGGTGTCACGCGCGTAGGCGCCGGTCACGACCGGCAGGGCGTGCGCGCCCACCGAAGCCATGGCGGTGATGTCCGCCGCCAGCCCGCCCGCGCCACTGGGGTCACTGGCATTGAAGGTCAGGACGCAGGGCGGACCCGCGTCGATCTCGTTGTCTTCGGCGTCAGCGTCAGGCGCTGTGGGGTGTGTGGGCGCGGTCATCGTCGTGCGAGCTTACGAATGGGCCCAGGTTGCGGTCATCTGGCTGACGGTGTCGATACAATCGTTGCATTCTATTGGAAGCGACCTTAAGCTGTGACTGAAGCAAAAACCTGGATGTGTCTGATCTGCGGCTGGATTTACGATGAATCCGCAGGCGCTCCCGATCATGGTATCGCCCCTGGCACCGCCTGGGCGGACGTTCCCATGAACTGGACCTGCCCCGAGTGCGGGGCCCGCAAAGAAGATTTCGAAATGGTCCAGATCTAAACAGGTCGCCGTCGAACAAAAAAGCAGTGCCACGACGCGACCGGGCCCTCACGGGCCTTAAGGGAGCGGCATCAAGTGAGCACGACAGGGAGCGTGGGGGCCCCAGCCCTCAAGGTGTTGGTCATCGATGACAGCAACACCATCCGCCGCAGCGCGGAAATCTTTCTCAAGCAGGGTGGCCATGAGGTCTTGTTGGCCGAAGATGGCTTCGACGCCCTGTCCAAGGTCCACGATTACCAGCCGCACCTGATCTTCTGCGACATCCTGATGCCGCGGCTGGACGGCTATCAGACCTGCGCCATCATCAAGCGCAACGCGCGTTTTTGCAGCGTCCCCATCGTCATGCTGTCCTCCAAGGACGGTGTCTTCGACAAAGCCCGCGGCCGCATGGTCGGCTCGCAGGACTACCTCACCAAGCCCTTCACCAAAGACCAGCTGCTGCAGACCGTGCGGCAGTTCGGTGCCATCACGCAAGGAAGCGTCTGATATGCCCGTCTCCAAAGTCCTGATCGTCGATGACTCCAAGGCCGAACTCATGTTCCTGCGCGAGCTTCTGCAAAAGCAGGGCTACGCCGTGCGCACCGCCGAAAACGCTGACGACGCCCTGCGCCAGCTGGCGCAAGACCGTCCCGATCTGGTGCTGATGGACGTGGTCATGCCCGGCCAAAACGGCTTTCAGCTCACGCGCACCATCACCCGCGACCCGCAGTACACCGGCTTGCCCGTGATCATCTGCAGCAGCAAGACCCAAGAGACCGACCGCGTTTGGGGCATGCGCCAAGGCGCCTGCGACTACCTCACCAAGCCGGTGGATCCGCAGCTGCTCCTGGCCAAGATCAGGGCGCTGGGCTGATCGCCCCCGGGCCGCCTGACCCATGGCCGAACGTGAAGCCCTGCGCGACTTCCAGCGCCGCCTGGCCGACCGCCTGCAGGCTGCGCCGACGCTGGCCGTGCAGGCCGCCTGGTTGGCGGTCGAGGTTGCGGGCAGTCGCTACCTGATCCCCCTGGCGCAGGCCGGCGAGATCTTTCCGGCCACCCCGGCCCTGACCGTTCCTCACACCCAGCCCTGGTTCCTCGGCGTGGTCAGTTTGCGCGGCGGCCTGTACGGTGTGGTGGATCTGGCGACCTGGCTTGCCGCCCCTGCGCAGGGCTTGCCGGGCCCTCGGCCTTCCAGCCCCGAGGCGCAGCTGATCACCTTCAACCCTGCATTCGAGGTCCAGTGCGCGCTGCGGGTCGACCGGCTCGTGGGTCTGCGCGGCCCCGAACATTTCTGCGGGTCGACGCCGGCGTCCGAGGCCGGGCCCGACGGCTTGGGCCCGGTCCTGCACGAAGCGTCAGGCGTGTCCTGGCAAGCCCTCGATCTGCACGCCTGGTCCCACCAGCCCCGCTTTTTGCGCATCGGCGCCTGAACGTCGTCGCTGCGCACCGCACCGCATCGAATTTCTCCCCGCCACTGTCTCTTCTCGAAGGTCTCGCCATGTCCCTGGTCACCGCCCTCCAGACCCTGCTTGCCAAGCTGCGCAAGCCCCGACTGCGCCCGCGCCCGACGCGTCTGCACACCGAGCGCTCCGCTTCAGCGGACTCGGTCTCGCGCCTCGCGGCCTGGCTCGGTTCCCGACCGGTGGAAGTGCACCAGCGTCGGCTGTCGGTGGTGCTGGCCTTGTCCCTGGCGGTCCTGGGCGTGACCGCCGCCGTCTCGCTGCGCCAGGCGGATCATGTCGCGCAGCAGGTGGCGGGCACCGGGCAGGCGCTGATGCAGTCGCAGCGCCTGGCCAAGGCGGTCTCGCAGGCGCTGGTGGGGCATACGCAGGCCTTCCTCGACGTCAAAGAGAGCGCCGACGTGTTGGCGCGCAATGTGCGCGGTCTGGTGTCGGGCGATGAGGGCCTCGGTCTGGTGCCCGCCGACGCGCAGGGGCAGGCCGAGCTCGTGCGTAGCCTGCCGCTGGTCACCCGTACGGCCGACAACGCGGCCGCCATCTTGCGCCAAGAAAAAATCCTGACCCAGGTGGGCCAGGCCCTGCGTGCCATCAATCGGCAATCCTCGGATCTGCTCGAACTGGCCGAGTCGGTGTCGTCCCTGAAGTTGCAGCAGGGGGCTGCGCCCTCCGAGGTGTCGGCCGCCGGCCAACTGGTCATGCTCACTCAGCGAATCAGCAAATCGGCTAACGAATTCCTCACGCTGGAGGGGCTCAACCCTGAGGCGGTCTTCATGCTGGGCAAAGACCTGCGCACCTTCCGCCAGATCGGACAGGGTCTGCTCGAGGGCAGTCCCGAGCTGCGCCTGGCTGGCACGCGCGATACCGAGACCCGCGAACGTCTGCAAGCGCTGCTGGCGCTCTATGACCAGACGCGCACCGAGGCCAGCGCCATCCTGGGCAATCTGCAAGGGCTGGTGGCTGCGCGCGAGGCGCAGGCGGCCATCATCGCCGACAGCGAGCCGCTGCGTCGCTCCCTGCAAACCCTGCAGGATCACCTGTCCAGTCGCAGCGGGCTGGGCTGGCTTGCGCTCCTTGCGCTCGTGGTGTCGGCGCTTGTGGCCATCGTGTGCGCCACCGGCCTGGCCTCTGTGCAGCTGATGGACAGCCGGCGCCGACAGGCCCTGTCCGAGCAACAACGCCTGGAGGCCGAGCGCCAGCAGCAGGCGGCCAAGCGCATCAACGATGCCAACCAGGCGGCGATTCTGCGGCTCATGAACGAGCTGCAGAGCGTCGCAGAAGGCGATCTCACCCAAGAGGCCACCGTCACCGAGGACATCACCGGCGCGATCGCCGACTCGGTCAATTACACCGTCGAGGAGCTTCGTCAGCTGGTCGGCCAGGTGCACCAGACGGCCCGGCGCGTGACCCAGACGACGGCCCAGGTCGACGACACCTCCACCCAGCTGCTGGCCGCTTCCACCGAGCAGCTGCGCGAAATCCGTGAGACGGGGCAATCCATGCTGGACATGGCGGGCCGGATCAACCGCGTGGCCGGTCAGGCCCAGGAGTCCGCGCAGGTCGCGCGGCTGTCGCTGCAGGCGGCCGAGTCGGGGCTGGTGGCGGTGCGCAATGCGATGGGCGGCATGAACACCA
>JBIKUT010000268.1:0-3745 GCA_044347465.1 Ramlibacter sp. | reverse complement strand
CCGCGCCGCGCAAGACGGTGACAGCGTCGGCACGGTGGGCATCTTGCAGGTGCCGGGCGGCTCTACCAATGTGGTGCCCGGTCGCTGCGAGTTCACGCTCGACCTGCGCGCACCCACCGACGCCCAGCGCGATGCGCTGGTGCATGACGTGCTGCACGAGTTGCACGCGATCTGCGAGCGCCGCGGTGTGCAGGCCCAGACCGAAGAAATGATGCGGGCCGCCGCAGCGCCCAGTGCCCCCGCCTGGCAACAACGCTGGGAACGCGCGCTGCAGGCCCTGGGCGCACCGCTGCATCGCCTGCCCAGTGGCGCCGGCCACGACGCCATGAAACTGCACGAGGTGATGCCGCAGGCCATGCTGTTCGTGCGCGGCCTGAACTCGGGCATCAGCCATAACCCGCTGGAGAGCACCTCCAGCGACGACATCGACCTGGGCGTACGCGCCTTCCAGCAGCTGCTGGAACAACTCGCCCAAGATAAAACCACATGACCGATTACGACAAACTCGACGCCTGGATCGACGCCCACTTCGATGAGGAAGTGCGCTTTTTGCAAGAACTGGTGCGCGTGCCCACCGACACACCGCCGGGCAACAACGCGCCGCATGCCGATCGCACTGCGCAACTCCTGGCTGGCTTCGGCTTCGAGGCCGAAAAACACGCCGTACCCGCCGAGGAGGTGAAGGCCGCCGGCATGGAGTCGATCACCAACCTGATCGTGCGCCGCTACTACAGCACGGACCGCACCCCCGAGGGCCGTCCGGCCCGCGGACGCGTGGTGGCCCTGAACGCCCACGGCGATGTGGTGCCGCCGGGCGAAGGCTGGACCCATGACCCCTACGGCGGCGAGATCGTCGACGGGCGCCTGTACGGGCGCGCCGCCGCCGTGAGCAAGAGCGATTTCGCCAGCTTCACCTTCGCGGTGCGCGCGCTGGAATCCTTGGGTCTGCCGCTGCAAGGCGGCATCGAGCTGCACTTCACTTATGACGAGGAATTCGGCGGCGAACTCGGCCCGGGCTGGCTGCTGAAAAAAGGCCTCACGCGCCCCGACCTGATGATCGCAGCGGGCTTCAGCTACGAGGTCGTCACCGCCCACAACGGCTGCCTGCAGATGGAAGTGACGGTCAACGGCCGCATGGCCCATGCCGCCATTCCCGACACCGGCATCGACTCCCTACAAGCAGCGGTCAAAATCCTCAATGCCTTGTACGCCCAGAACACCCTGTACAAGCAGGTGACCTCGCAGGTCGCCGGCATCAAGCACCCCTATCTGAACGTGGGCCGCATCGAGGGTGGCACCAACACCAACGTGGTCCCGGGCAAGGTCAGCTTCAAGCTCGATCGCCGCATGATCCCCGAGGAGGATCCGGTGGTGGTCGAGGCCGCCATCCGCGAGGTGATCGCCCAGGCCACCGCGCAATCGCCGGGCGTGCAGGTGGATGTGCGTCGCATCCTGCTGGCCCGCTCGCTCAAACCGCTGGCGGGTAACCAGCCCCTGGTCGAGGCCCTGCAAAAGCACGGCCAAGCCGTGTTCGGCCAGCCCCTGCCCGCCATGGGCACGCCGCTGTACACCGACGTGCGTCTGTATGGCGAAGCCGGCATCCCGGGCGTCATCTACGGTGCGGGCCCCCGCACGGTGCTGGAATCGCATGCCAAGCGCGCCGACGAGCGTCTGGAGCTGCAGGACCTGCGCCGCGCCACCCGCGTGATCGCCCGCGCCCTGCGCGACCTGCTCGCCTGAGACCCCCCCCACGATGACTCAGCGCACGCGCCCCCGCCGAAACAGGTTGACGATGGCCAGGAGGACCACCGCCCCCACCAGCGACACCAGGAACGAGCCGATGGAGAGGCCTTCGTTGATCGTGCCGACACCCACCATGGGCGAGATCACCCAGCCGCCGATGAGGGCGCCGATGATCCCGACGACCACGTTCAACAAAATCCCCTGTTGCGCGTCGGTGCGCATGATCAGGCTGGCCAGCCAGCCAACCACCCCTCCGACGATGAGCCAGATCAAAATGTTCATCACGAGACTCCTTTGCGACCCGTGCACTATCGGCAGCCGCCCCGGCTGCAGGCGTAGTCGCTCGCACGGGAGCGCCGTGCGCAGGGCTCGCATGGGCGGGTCGGACAGCCCCTACTCGCGTCGAACGAAGCCTTTAGACCTCACCCCCTCTCACATCGGTTTGACCGGGATTCCGATCAGAAAACGGCACCCTTTTTGCATGTAATGTCCTTTGTTAACACCCCCTTCAGTCTGGAGCCCTTATGACCAAACGCATCTTCCTCAAAACCACCGCCGCCCTGGCCCTCGCCGCCTCGTTCGGCACCGCCGGCGCACAAGCCCTCACCCCCATCAAGTTCCAGCTCGATTGGCGCTTCGAAGGTCCTGCCGCCCTCTTTTTGACCCCCGTGGCCAAGGGCTACTTCAAGGAAGCCAAGCTGGACGTCACCGTTGACGCCGGTAACGGCTCGGGCGGCGCGGTCACCCGCGTGGCCTCGGGCACCTACGACATCGGCTTTGCCGACCTGGCCGCCCTGATGGAATTCCACGCCAACAACCCCGACGCTCCCAACAAGCCGGTGGCGATCATGGTCGTCTACAACAACACGCCCGCTTCGGTGATGGCGCTGAAGAAGACCGGCATCAAGACCCCCGCAGATCTGGCCGGCAAGAAGATGGGCGCCCCGGTGTTTGACGCCGGCCGCCGCGCCTTCCCGATCTTCCAGAAGGCCAACGGCATCGGCGCCGTGACCTGGACCGCCATGGACCCCCCGCTGCGCGAGACCATGCTGGCCCGCGGCGACGTGGACGCCATCACCGGCTTCACCTTCACCTCGCTGTTGAACCTCGAAGCGCGCGGCGTGAAGGCCGAAGACGTGACCGTGCTGCAGTACCCCGATTACGGCGTGAAGCTGTATGGCAACGTGATCATCGCAACGCCCAAGATCCTCAAAGAGAACCCGGCTGCCGTGAAGGCCTTCCTGTCGGCCTTCGCCAAGGGCGCCAAGGACGTCATCGCCAATCCCGCTGCCGCCATTGAATACGTCAAGCAGCGTGACGGCATCATCAACACCGAACTCGAGACCCGTCGCCTGAAGCTGGCGATCGACACGGTGATCAACAGCGCTGACGCGCGCGCCGAAGGCTTCGGTCAGCTCAATCCGGGCCGTCTGTCGCTGATGGCCTCGCAAGTGTCGGACGCCTTCAACACCAAGACCCGCGTCAACCCCGATGCGGTCTGGAACGGCTCCTTCCTGCCTTCCAAGGCCGAACTGAACATCCTGCCCGCGCCCAAAGCCGCTACCGCTGCGGCCCCCGCCAAGGCTGCTGCCTCTGCCAAAAAGTAAATGACGACTCCGCTCTTTGTCGACTTCCAGGACGTCTGGCTCGCCTACAACGAGGAACTCCTCGCCGAGAACCACTTCGCGGTCGAAGCCATCGACCTGAAGGTGCGCGAGGGCGAGTTCATCGCCATCGTCGGGCCTTCGGGCTGCGGCAAGTCCACCTTCATGAAGCTGGCCACTGGCCTGCGCATGCCCTCGCGCGGATCCATCCGCATCGGGGGCGAGCCGGTCACCGGGCCGCTGAAGATCTCGGGCATGGCCTTCCAGGCGCCTTCCCTGCTGCCCTGGCGCACCACGGTCGACAACGTGCTGCTGCCGCTGGAGATCGTGGAGCCTTACCGCTCCAGCTTCAAGCAAAAGCGGCCGGAGTACGAAGAGCGCGCCCGCGCGCTGCTTCG
>JBIKUT010000267.1:0-3753 GCA_044347465.1 Ramlibacter sp. | reverse complement strand
ACGTTCACCAGTCCATCTGGAAAGACGGCAAGAACCTGTTCGCCGGTGACGGCTATGCGGGCCTCTCCGATTTCGCCCTGTACTACATCGGCGGCATCATCAAGCACGCCCGTGCCCTGAACGCCATCACCAACCCCGGCACCAACAGCTACAAGCGCCTGGTGCCCGGCTTCGAAGCCCCGGTGAAGCTGGCCTACAGCTCGCGTAACCGCTCGGCCTCCATCCGCATCCCCTTCGTGGCCAACCCGAAGGGCCGTCGTATCGAGGCCCGCTTCCCGGATCCCTCTGCCAACCCCTACCTGTGCTTCTCGGCCCTGATGATGGCCGGTCTGGACGGCGTGGAGAACAAGATCCATCCGGGCGAAGCCGCCACCAAGGACCTGTACCACCTGCCCCCCGAGGAAGACGCGCAAGTCCCGACTGTGTGCCACAGCCTGGACCAGGCTTTGGATTACCTGAACAAGGACCGCAGCTTCCTGACCAAGGGCGGCGTGTTCACCGACTCCATGCTCGATGCCTACATTGAGCTGAAGATGCAGGAAGTCACGCGCTTTCGCATGGCCCCGCACCCTGTCGAATACGACATGTACTACAGCCTGTGATCCTGCAGGGCCCGGCGCTCAGGCCGGGCTTCAGGCACACACCGAGGGGCGACGCAAGTCGCCCCTTTTTTCATGGGCGCACGTTCAAGCTGCCTTGCCGCTGGCGGCAGGATGAATGCATACTTGAGAACTGTTTTCATGAAAATAGTCGCCATGAAGTATGCATATCTGTTCGCGCTGACGCTCGCACTTGCAGCGAGCCTCGCGAAGGTTCACGCCCAGGCCCCCGCCAAGCCCGCAGCATCCAGCCCGCCGGCTGCCACCGCGCCCTCGGCGGCGCGCGTCTACCGCTGCGGCAACCAATACACCAACGCACCCACCGACGCCCAGGCCAAGGACTGCAAGCTCTTGGAGCCTGTGCCCCTGACTGTGGTCGAGGCCGTCCGCCCCGCGCCCGGGCGCAAGGCCGCACCGGCGAGCGGGCCAGCGGCATCCGCCCTGCGCGTGGACAGCAGCGAGCAGCGCGCCCGCGATGCGGATGCCCGCGCCATTCTGGAGGCCGAACTGAGTAAGGCCCAGGCGCGTCAAACCGAGCTGCTGCGTGAGTACAACAACGGCGAGCCGGAAAAGCTCGGCCCCGAGACCCGCAACTACCAGAAGTACCTAGACCGCGTGGCCCACCTCAAGGCCAGCATCGCGCGCAACGAAGTCGACATCGAGGGCCTGCGCCGCGAACTCTCGCGCCTGACTGCGTCAAAATAAGGCGCTTGAACTCCCCCTCGCGCAACGCCGCCTTCGCGTCCTTCGACCTGCTGGCCACCTTGGTGGCGGTGGTGTCCGTGGACGGCACGGTGATCTTTGTCAATGCCGCCCTGGAGGGCGCCTTGGGCACGTCGCGTCGCCACATCGAGGGCTCCTTCTTCCCCGACACGTTCACCGATCCGCAGTTGCTCAAGGTGGCCCTGCAGGGGGCTCGTAGCAACGACTTTGCCGTACTGCGTTATGACGCGGTCCTGATGCGGGCGGGCGATGACCCCATGCCGGTGCATGTGGTGCTGGCCCAGACCGAGCGCGTCGATGAAGTTGTGATCGAGATGCTGCCCGTGGCGCAGCAGGCGCGCCAGGAGCGCGAGGAACGCCTGCTGGATCAGGCGCAGGCGAACAAGGAGTTGATTCGCAACCTCGCCCACGAGATCAAGAATCCCTTGGGCGGCATCCGCGGCGCGGCGCAATTGCTCGAGATGGAGATCGATTCGCGTGACCTGAAGGAATACACCCAGGTCATCATCCACGAGGCCGACCGCCTGCAGACCCTGGTCGATCGCTTGCTGGCCCCGCACCGTCGCCCGCACGTGGTGGGCGATGTGAACATCCATGAGGTGTGCGAGCGGGTGCGCTCCCTGATCCTGGCCGAGTTTCCCAAGGGCCTGCGCGTGGTGCGCGATTACGACACCTCCCTGCCCGAGTTTCGCGGCGACCGCGAGCAACTGATACAGGCCGTCTTGAACATAGCGCACAACGCCTGCCAGGCCCTGGCCGAGCGTATGGCGCAGGGCGACGCCGAACTCGTGCTGCGCACCCGTATTGCGCGCCAAGTCACTTTTGGTAAGCAACGCTATCGACTGGCACTGGAATTGCATGTCATCGACAACGGACCCGGCGTGCCCCCGTCCCTGAAAGACCGCATCTTCTATCCCCTGGTATCGGGGCGTGAAGGCGGTTCAGGGTTGGGGCTGACCCTGGCGCAGACTTTCATCCAGCAACATCATGGGCTGATTGAGTGCGACAGTGTCCCGGGACGGACGGATTTCAAGATCCTGGTTCCTTTGCCCTAAAACGTGACACGCGACCCGAGGTAGCAGCACCCATGAAGCCGATCTGGATCGTTGACGATGACCAATCCATCCGCTTCGTGCTGGAAAAGGCGCTGCTGCGGGAGGATATGCCCACGCGCAGCTTCACCAACCCGCGCGAGGTGCTGCAAGCCCTCGAATCCGGCGGCGAAGACGAGGGCCCGCAGGTCCTGGTCAGTGACATCCGCATGCCGGGGGGCACCGGCCTGGATCTTTTGAGTCAGGTCAAGGCGCGCCACCCGGGCCTGCCGGTGATCATCATGACCGCCTTCTCCGACCTGGACAGCGCGGTCTCGGCCTTTCAAGGCGGCGCCTTCGAATATCTTCCCAAGCCCTTTGACCTGCCCAAGGCGATCGAGTTGATCCGCCGCGCCGTGCAGGAAAGCCAGCGCGAAGAAGTGGCCGAGGAGCGCATGATCGCCACCCCCGAGATGCTGGGGCAGGCGCCGGCCATGCAGGACGTGTTCCGTGCCATCGGCCGCCTCTCGCAAAGCAACGTCACGGTGCTGATCACCGGTGAGTCCGGCTCGGGCAAGGAACTGGTCGCGCGCGCGCTTCACAAGCATTCGCCGCGCGCCAATGGCCCTTTCGTGGCGATCAACACCGCCGCCATCCCGAAAGATCTGCTCGAGTCCGAGCTATTCGGGCATGAGCGCGGTGCTTTTACGGGCGCACAGTCCGCGCGCCGCGGTCGCTTCGAGCAAGCCGAGGGCGGCACGCTGTTCCTCGACGAGATCGGCGACATGCCTTTTGACTTGCAGACGCGCCTGCTGCGCGTGCTGTCCGATGGTCACTTCTATCGTGTGGGCGGGCACAGTGCGGTCAAGGCCAATGTGCGCGTGATCGCGGCCACCCATCAGGATCTGGAGCAGCGGGTGAAAGACGGCGTCTTTCGCGAAGACCTCTTTCACCGCCTGAACGTGATTCGCCTGCGTCTGCCCGCGCTGCGCGAACGTCGCGAAGACGTGTTCATGCTCGCGCGCCACTTCCTGCAGCAGTCGGCGCAGCAATTGGGGGTAGAGCCCAAACGGATTTCGGATACGGCGCTGGCGCGTCTGTCGGTGTTCGCCTTCCCGGGCAACGTGCGCCAGCTGGAGAACATCTGCCATTGGCTCACCGTCATGGCCCCGGCGCAATTGATCGAACCCAAGGATCTGCCGCCCGAGGTGCTGGCGGCCCCGGCGTTGCCAGACACTGCGCCTGTCGCCGTATCGGAGGGCGTGACCGCGTCCCCGTCCATCGTCGTGGGCGCGGCTCCGTCTGTGCCTGTCGCAGCCGCCTGGGTACCCGCCGAGAGCATCGGTGCTGCGGATGGTACGGGCTGGGAGGGCGCCCTGCAGGCGGAAGCTCAGGCCTTG
>JBIKUT010000266.1:0-3765 GCA_044347465.1 Ramlibacter sp. | reverse complement strand
GACCTGTTCGCCGAGTTCGACCACACCGCCCCCGAGGAACTGCCCGCGGGCGACGTGAAATACCACCAGGGCTTCAGCTCCGACGTCCCCACCCGTGGCGGCCCGGTGCACTTGGCGCTGGCCTTCAACCCCTCGCACCTGGAGATCGTCAACCCGGTGGTCGAGGGTAGCGTGCGCGCCCGCATGGACCGCCGTGGCGACCCGCAGGGCCGCCAGGTGTTGCCGGTGCTGGTGCACGGCGATGCCGCCTTCGCAGGCCAGGGCGTCAACCAGGAAACCCTGGCGCTGGCGGCCACCCGTGGCTACAGCACGGGCGGCACGGTGCACCTGATCATCAATAACCAGATCGGCTTCACCACCTCCGATCCGCGCGATCTGCGCTCCACCCTGTATTGCACCGACATCGTCAAAGGTGTCGAGTCGCCGGTACTGCACGTGAACGGCGACGACCCCGAGGCCGTGGTGCTGGCCACGCAGCTGGCCCTCGAATACCGCATGGAGTTCGCCAAGGACGTGGTGGTCGACATCGTGTGCTTTCGCAAGCTGGGGCACAACGAACAAGACACCCCCAGCCTCACGCAGCCCCTCATGTACAAGAAGATTGCGGCCCACCCCGGCACCCGCAAGTTGTACGGCGAGCGTCTGGCCACCCAGGGCGTGCTGCCGGCCGATGGCCCCGACGCGATGGTCAAGGCCTATCGCGCCGCGATGGACGCGGGCAAGCACACGGTCGATCCGGTGCTGACCAACTTCAAGAGCAAGTTCGTGGTCGATTGGTCGCCCTTCCTGGGCAAGAAGTGGACCGATGCGGGCGACACCGCCATCCCCTTGGCCGAGTGGAAGCGCCTGTCCGAGCGCATCACCACCATCCCCCCCAACATCACCCCGCACCAGCTGGTCAAGAAAGTGCTCGATGACCGCGCCGCCATGGGTCGCGGCGAGATCAACGTCGACTGGGGCATGGGCGAGCACATGGCCTTTGCCTCGCTGGTCGCCTCGGGCTTTCCGGTGCGCCTGTCGGGCGAGGACTGCGGCCGTGGCACCTTCACCCACCGCCACTCGGTCATTCACGATCAGAACCGCGAGAAGTGGGACGTCGGCACCTACGTGCCCCTGGAAAACGTCGCCGACAACCAGGCCCCGTTCGTCGTGATCGACTCCATCCTGTCCGAAGAGGCGGTGATGGCCTTCGAATACGGCTACGCCTCCAACGATCCCAACACCCTGGTGATCTGGGAAGGCCAGTTCGGCGACTTCGCCAACGGCGCGCAGGTGGTGATCGACCAGTTCATCGCCTCCGGCGAGGTCAAGTGGGGCCGTGTCAACGGCATCACGTTGATGCTGCCGCACGGCTACGAGGGCCAGGGCCCGGAGCACAGCTCGGCGCGCGTCGAGCGCTTCATGCAGCTGGCGGCTGACACCAATATGCAGCTGGTGCAGCCCACCACGGCCAGCCAGATCTTCCACGTGCTGCGTCGCCAGATGGTGCGTCCGCTGCGCAAGCCGCTGATCATCTTCACGCCCAAGTCGCTGCTTCGCAACAAGGACGCCACCTCGCCGCTGTCCGAGTTCACCAAGGGCAGTTTCCAGACCGTGATCCCGGACTCGCGTGATCTCAAAGGCGACAAGGTCAAGCGCGTGATCGCCTGTTCGGGCAAGGTCTATTACGACCTGGCCAAGAAGCGCGAAGAAAAGGGCGCCGACGACGTGGCGATCATTCGCGTCGAACAGCTCTATCCCTTCCCGCACAAGTCCTTCGCCGCCGAATTGAAGAAGTACCCGAACGCCACCGACATCGTGTGGTGCCAGGACGAGCCCCAGAACCAGGGCGCGTGGTTCTTCATCCAGCACAACATCCACGAAAACATGCTGGAGGGCCAGAAGCTCGGTTACGCGGGTCGCGCCGCCTCCGCCTCGCCGGCGGTGGGTTATTCGCACCTGCACCAAGAGCAGCAAAAGGCGCTTGTCGATGCCGCCTTCGCCAAGCTCAAAGGCTTCGTTCTGACCAAATAAATTTCAGGAAATAGATTCATGGCTATCGTTGAAGTCAAAGTCCCGCAACTGTCCGAGTCCGTTGCGGAAGCCACCCTGCTGCAGTGGAAGAAAAAGGCCGGTGAGGCCGTCGCCCAGGACGAGATCCTGATTGAGATCGAGACCGACAAGGTGGTGATGGAAGTGCCCGCGCCCAGCGCCGGCGTGCTCGCCGAGATCGTGGTCGCCGATGGCGGCACCGTGGTCGCCGAGCAGCTGATCGCGAGGATCGACACCGACGGCAAGGTCGGCGCCGCCGCGCCTGCCGCCGCTGCGTCTTCCGCCCCGGCGTCTGCGCCTGCACCGGCCGCCGCAGCGGCGGCCACCGGGGGCTCCATGGCTGGTGTGGCCATGCCCGCCGCCGCCAAGCTCATGGCCGACAACCAACTCGCCGCAGGCTCCGTGGCCGGCAGCGGCAAAGACGGCCGCGTGACCAAGGGCGACGTGCTGGCCGCCGTGGCCGGTGGCGCCAAGGTGGCGCCTTCGGTGCCGGTGTCGGTGGCGCCCAAGGCCTCTTTGCCTCAGGTGGCCGCCCCCGCCGGTCTGGATCTGGGCAACCGCCCCGAGCAGCGCGTCCCCATGAGTCGCCTGCGCGCCCGCGTCGCCGAGCGTCTGCTGCAATCGCAAGCCACCAACGCCATCCTGACCACGTTCAACGAAGTGAACATGGCGCCCGTGATGGAAATGCGCAAGCGCTTCCAGGAGAAGTTCGAGAAGGAGCACGGCGTCAAGATCGGCTTCATGTCCTTCTTCGTGAAGGCCGCCGTGCACGCCCTCAAGAAGTACCCGGTGCTCAATGCCTCGGTCGATGGCAACGACGTCGTCTACCACGGCTACTTCGACATCGGCATCGCGGTGGGCTCGCCGCGCGGTCTGGTGGTGCCGATCCTGCGCAACGCCGACCAGATGTCCTTCGCTGACATCGAGAAGAAGATCTCTGAGTTCGGCGCCAAGGCGCGTGATGGCAAGCTGGGCATCGAGGAGATGACCGGTGGCACCTTCTCCATCTCCAACGGCGGTGTGTTCGGCTCCATGCTGTCCACCCCCATCATCAACCCGCCGCAGTCGGCGATCCTGGGCGTGCACGCCACCAAGGACCGCGCCGTTGTCGAGAACGGGCAAGTGGTGGTGCGCCCCATGAACTACCTGGCCATGTCGTATGACCACCGCATCATCGACGGCCGCGAGGCAGTTCTGGGGTTAGTTGCGATGAAGGAAGCGCTTGAAGATCCCGCCCGTCTCCTTTTTGATATCTAAGGCATCAGGGCCCACCCCCGAAGCGGCGTTGCCGCTTCCCCCTCAAGGGGGCGCAGCCAGCGGCCCGGCGTAGCCGGTTCCGCGGCTGCCACCAGGAAAGACAAGGAAAACTATGAGCGCAAAGCAATTCGACGTCATCGTCATCGGCGGTGGCCCCGGTGGCTACATCGCGGCCATCCGCGCGGCCCAGCTGGGCATGAACGTGGCCTGCATCGACGAGTGGAAAAACGCCCAGGGTGGCCCCGCCCCTGGTGGCACCTGCACCAACGTCGGCTGCATTCCCTCCAAGGCGCTGCTGCAATCGTCCGAGCACTTTGACCACGCCAACCACCACTTTGCAGACCACGGCATCTCGGCCAAGGACGTCAAGATGGACGTCGCCAAGATGCTGGCGCGCAAGGACACCGTCATCAAGCAAAACAACGACGGCATCCTGTACCTGCTCAAGAAAAACTAGGTGAGCTTCTTCCACGGCCG
>JBIKUT010000265.1:0-3768 GCA_044347465.1 Ramlibacter sp. | reverse complement strand
GCAGCGGCCGAGCCCGCCTCCAAACCGAGATGGCCAAGAAGGCCAGCGAGTGGTTCGACGCCGGCATGGCCGACTGGGACATCTCGCGCGAAGCCCCCTATTTCGGCATCGAAATCCCCGACGCGCCGGGCAAGTATTTCTACGTCTGGCTCGACGCGCCGGTGGGCTATCTGGCCAGCCTCAAGAACCACTTCGACAAGGGCCAGGCCAAGTCGCACTGGCATGAGGCCTCGCGCACCGACGCCAGCTTCGAGCAGTTCATCGCCGACCCGGCGGTCGAACAGGTGCACTTCATCGGCAAGGACATCGTGTACTTCCACACCTTGTTCTGGCCCGCCATGCTGCAGTTCTCGGGTCGCAAGACGCCCACGCAGGTCAACGTACACGGCTTCATCACCGTCAGCGGCGAGAAGATGTCCAAGAGCCGCGGCACGGGCATCGATCCGCTCAAGTACCTGTCCCTGGGCATGAACCCGGAGTGGCTGCGTTACTACATCGCCGCCAAGCTCAATGGGCGCGTGGAGGACGTCGACTTCAACCCCGACGACTTCGTCGCCCGCGTCAACGCCGATCTGATTGGCAAATACGTGAACATCGCCAGCCGCGCGGTCAAGTTCGTCCCTGGCGGCCAATTGGTGGCGAACGACGCGGCCAGCCTGAACCCGACTCGCTTGCTCGAGTCGGTGGCCCGCCTGTACGAGGCACGCGAATACGGCAAAGCCCTGCGCGAAATCATGGCCTACGCCGACGAAGTCAACCTGCGCTTTGACGGCGCCGCCCCCTGGAAGCTGGTCAAGGAAGGTCAGACCGAGCGCGCTGCGGCGGTCTGCTCCGAGTGCCTGGAGCACTTCAAGGTACTCACCGCCTGCCTCAAGCCCGTGCTGCCCGAGCTCGCCCAACAGGCCGAGGCCTTCCTGCAATGCGCGCCGCTCACGCTGCAAAGTGCAGCCACGCCGCTGCCTGCGGGTCACCGCGTGGGCGAGTACAAGCACTTGATGCAACGCGTCGACCTCAAGCAACTCGACGCTCTGTTCGAACCGCCCGCCGAAGCCGCGCCTGAGGCAGCTGCTGCGGCCGACCCCGGCGGCGAGCCCCTTGCCCCCACCATCACGATCGACGACTTCACGAAGATCGATTTGCGCATCGCCAAGATCGTGCAGTGCGAGGCCGTCGAAGGCTCGACCAAGCTGCTGCGCCTGACGCTCGATGTGGGCGAGGGGCGCATGCGCAATGTGTTCTCTGGCATCGCCAGCGCCTACCAGCCCCAAGACCTGGTGGGCAAGCTCACCGTGATGGTGGCCAATCTCGCACCGCGCAAGATGAAGTTCGGTGTCTCGGAAGGCATGGTGCTGGCCGCCAGCCACGGCGACGAGAAGGCCCAGCCCGGCATCTACGTCTTGCAGCCCTGGCCGGGCGCCCAGCCCGGCATGCGGATACGGTGAGTCGCTTCGCGCCCGCCCCGTTTCGACCGCGTCTGCTCGACGCGCTACGGGGCTACAGCGCGCAAACTTTCCAGGGCGATTTCGGTGCGGGACTCACCGTCGCCATCGTCGCCCTGCCCCTGGCCATGGCCTTTGCCATTGCCTCGGGTCTCACGCCCGAAGCGGGCCTGTGGACCGCCATCATCGGCGGGCTGCTGGTCTCGCTGCTCGGCGGCTCCCATGTGCAGATCGCGGGGCCGGCCGGGGCTTTCATCGTCATCGTCTACGGCATCGTCGAGCGCCATGGCCTGGCCAACTTGCTGATCGCCACCGCCTGCGCCGGCGTGCTGCTGTTCGTACTCGGCCTGCTACGCCTGGGCCGCTTGGTGCGCCATGTGCCGGTCAGCATCGTCGTCGGCTTCACCAATGGCATTGCGGTGCTGATCGCGCTGTCGCAGGTCAAGGACTGGCTGGGCCTGTCGGTGGCCAAGATGCCCGCTGATTTTTTCCACCAGATGCAGGTCATCGGCCAACACCTGCACACCTTCAACCCCGCGGCCTTTGCCTTGGGCAGCGTGTGCATCGCGGGTCTGTGGCTGTGGCCCCGTCTGTGGGCCCGCCCGTCGCTTCCGGCCACCGACCTGCCCCTGGTCCACCGAGTGGCGGTGGTGGGGGCGCGCGTGCCGGCCCCGATCGTGGCCCTGGTCACGCTCACCGTCGCGGCCTGGGCGCTGCACCTGCCGGTGGAGACCATCGGCTCGCGCTTTGGCGCCATCCCCCAAGGCCTGCCCGCGCTGACCTGGCCCGATTTCAGCTGGGAGACGGTCAAGCAACTAGTCAACCCGATCCTGACCCTCGCCCTGCTGGGCGCCATCGAATCGCTGCTTTGCGCGCGCATCGCCGACCAGATTGGCGGCTTCAAGCGGCACGACGCCAACCAAGAACTCATGGCCCAGGGCGTGGCCAATCTGGTCACGCCCTTCTTCGGCGGCATGCCGGTCACCGGCACCATCGCGCGCACCGCCACCAATGTGCGCGCCGGCGCCACCACCCCGATCGCCGGCATCGTTCATGCGCTGGTGCTGGCGGCTCTGGTGCTCCTGGCTGCACCACTGGCCTTGCATGTGCCCATGCCCGTGCTGGCCGGCATCCTGATCTTCATCGCCTGGAACATGGGCGAATGGCGCGCGTTCGCCCACTTGCGCCAGCAAAGCGGGCCGTATCGGCTGCTGATGCTGCTGACGTTTTTTCTCACCGTGGTTTTTGATTTGACTGTGGCCCTGGAAGTAGGCCTGGTCACCGCCTGCGTGCTGTTCATACGCAGCATGGGCGCGCAGTTTCGGGTCGAGCCCGTGCCCTCGCAGGTCGCTGGCGAACTGCGCTTTCGCCTGATCGGTTCACTGTTCTTCGGCGCGGTGGTCCATCTGGATGCGACCGTCCAGGCCGTGGAGGACGGCCCCGAGGCGCCCCGGGTGGCGCTGGACGCCCTCCAACTGGTCTACCTGGACGCCACCGGCGTGGACGCCTTGCGGCAATTGCATCAGGCCGTGAAGGCGCGCGGCGGCGCCCTGGTGATGGAGAACCTGCAGCCTCACGTGCAGGACACGCTGGTACGCACTGGCTTCGGGTCCGAACTCGCCGCCTGAGCCCCACCCAGGCCGGCAGGCCGCCTCGTTAGAATCAGCCCCTTCGAAGGTCTCACCATGTCCCTGCTTTTGCGCATCTTTCGCCGACCCGACTACCACTCAGAGGTCAGCCAGTTCATCGACGACCTGAAGGCCACGCGGCCCCAGCTCGAGGCGCAGCAGCGCGCGGGCCGGGCCCTGCTCTGGGACAAGTCAGTCGACCGCGGCCTGCAAAGCGAGTGGCAGGCGGCACGCGTACGGCAAAAGGCCTACGTCTACGGCAACGGCGAGCGCTGACGTCTGTCCCCTGAGGCCATGACCCCCGACACCCCTCTCGAGACGCTGCCCGAGCCGGCCACCCCCGAGCTGCCTGGCATGCCCGAGGTCGTCGACCAGGTAGCCCTGGCGCGCCTGTATGGCGAGCCGCTGTTCGCGCTGCCCCAAGACCTGTACATCCCACCCGATGCCCTTGAAGTGTTCCTCGAAGCCTTCGAGGGCCCGCTGGATCTGTTGCTCTATCTGATTCGCAAGCAGAACTTCAACATCCTGGACATTCCGATGGCCGGGGTGACGCGCCAGTACCTGCAGTACGTCGACGAGATTCGCAGCCACAACCTCGAACTCGCCGCCGAGTACCTGCTGATGGCGGCCATGCTGATCGAGATCAAGTCACGCATGCTGCTGCCGCCCAAGAAGGTGGCCGAGGGCCAAGAGCCCGAAGA
>JBIKUT010000018.1:0-13809 GCA_044347465.1 Ramlibacter sp. | reverse complement strand
CGCCCAGTTCGAGGAACTCGGGCTGCTGGCGCAGACTGCCGGCCTGGCACCGGTGGCCCGCGTCACCTGCAAGCGGCGCGCCCCCGATGCAGCACTTTTCATCGGCAGCGGCAAGGCCGACGAGATCAAGGCCTTGGCGGCCGATCTCGGGGCCACCGAGGTGCTGTTTGATCAGTCCCTCAGCCCCGCCCAGCAGCGCAACCTCGAGCGTCACCTGCAACTGCCGGTCAACGACCGCACCCTGCTGATTCTCGAAATCTTCGCCCAGCGGGCCCGCAGCCACGAGGGCAAGCTGCAGGTCGAGCTCGCCCGCCTGCAGTACGTCAGCACCCGGCTGGTGCGGCGCTGGTCCCACCTGGAGCGTCAGACCGGCGGCGCCGGCGTGCGCGGCGGCCCCGGCGAAAAGCAGATCGAGCTGGACCGCCGCATGATCGGCGACGCCATCAAGCGCACCCGCGAGCGCCTGGAAAAGGTCAAGAAGCAGCGCGACACCCAGCGGCGCCAGCGCGAACGCCAGGGCGCCTACAGCATCTCGCTGGTGGGCTACACCAACGCCGGCAAGTCCACCCTGTTCAATGCCCTGGTCAAGGCGCGCGCCTATGCGGCCGACCAGCTCTTTGCCACCCTGGACACCACCACCCGCCAGCTCTACCTGGCCGCGCAAGACCCCGAGGGGATGGGCGGCGGACGCTCGGTGTCGCTGTCCGACACCGTGGGGTTCATCCGCGACCTGCCGCACGGCCTGATCGATGCCTTTCAGGCCACCCTGCGCGAGGCGGCCGATGCCGACCTGCTGCTGCACGTGGTGGACGCCGCCAACCCGGGTTTTCCGGAGCAGATTGCGCAGGTCCAGGCCGTCTTGCACGAGATCGGCGCGGGTCAGGTGCTCCAGGTGCTGGTTTTCAACAAGCTCGACGCCCTGGCGCCCAGCCAGCGCCCGCGCCAGATGCAAGACCTGTTTGACCTGGAGGGCCGCTCGGTGCCCCGTTTGTTCGTCAGCGCCCGCACGGGCGAGGGCCTGCCACAGCTGCGCCAGGCCCTGGCAGCCCAGGCCGCGCAGCGGCCGGGTGCCGCAGTGGCCCGCCAATCCCCCGACACGCAGGAGGCACAAGCCTGATTAGGCACAATGCCGCTTAAAGCCATGAGACCCATGCGAATGAACTTTTCCTTTCCCAGTCTGCGCGAACGCCTGCGGGGCATGTTCAATCTGAACGACCCCCGTTGGGGCCGCGGCGGTGACGACGCCCGTGCCGAGAACAACCGCCCCGAGCCGCCCCGGCCCGACCCCGGTCGCCCCGAGGGCGAGCGCCCGGACGGCAGCGGCTCACGCGGCCCCAATCCTGGCCCGCCGGATCTCGATGAACTCTGGCGCGATTTCAACCGCAAGCTCGGTGGCCTGTTCGGCGGCCGCGGCCGCCCCGGTGGCGGCAAGGGCGGTGGCACCGGTGGGGGCGGCGGTGGCTTCCAACCCGACATGAAGAGCGCCGGTATCGGCGCCGGCCTGGTGGCCGCTGTGGTCGCTCTGATCTGGCTGGGCACCGGCTTCTTCATCGTGCAGGAGGGCCAGCAGGCCGTCATCACCCAGTTCGGACGCTATCAGTCCACCGTGGGCGCCGGTTTTAACTGGCGCCTGCCGTATCCCATTCAGCGCCACGAGGTCGTGACCGTCACCCAGATCCGCTCGGTGGACATCGGGCGCGACGCCGTGATCCGTGCCACCGGCCTGCGCGAGTCGGCCATGCTCACGCAAGACGAGAACATCGTCGAGATCAAGTTCGCCGTGCAGTACCGCCTCAAGGATGCCCGCGCCTGGCTGTTCGAGAGCCGTAACCCCGGCGAAGCCGTGGTGCACGCCGCCGAGACCGCGGTGCGTGAAGTGGTCGGCAAGATGCGCATGGACTCCGCCCTCGCCGAGGAGCGCGACCAGATCGGTCCGCGCGTGCGCGATCTCATGCAGGTCATTCTCGATCGCTACAAGTTGGGCGTTGAGGTGGTGGCCGTCAACCTGCAGCAGGGTGGCGTGCGTCCGCCCGAACAGGTGCAGGCCTCATTTGACGATGTGCTCAAAGCCGGTCAAGAACGCGAGCGCGCCAAGAACGAGGCGCAGGCTTATGCCAACGACGTGATCCCGCGTGCCGTGGGTTCCGCGTCGCGCCTCAAGGAAGAAGCCGATGCCTACAAGGCACGCATCGTGGCGCAGGCGCAGGGTGATGCACAGCGTTTCCGCTCCGTGCTGACCGAGTACCAGCGTGCCCCCCAGGTCACGCGTGACCGCATGTACCTGGACGCCATGCAGCAGATCTACTCCAACGTGAACAAGGTCATGATCGATTCCCGCCAGGGGTCCAACCTCCTGTACCTGCCGCTGGACAAGCTGATGCAGCAAGTGGCCAGTGGGGAGGGCGCACCGGCCGCCGTGGCGCCGCCCGCGCCGGCCCCTGCGGCCCCACCCGCCGCCGCCGACCCGCGCGCGCGGGACGGCAACAACACCCGCGGCCGCGAACGCGAATCGCGCTAAACGGGGAGCGACACCATGAACCGAATCGGACTTTTGATTTCCACCGCCCTGGTAGCCCTCGTGCTGCTCACCTCCTGCCTGTTTGTCGTTGACCAGCGCCAGTTCGGCGTGGTCTATGCGCTGGGTCAGATCAAGGAAGTGATCACCGAACCGGGCCTGCACTTCAAGCTGCCGCCCCCGTTCCAGAACGTGAGCTACATCGACAAGCGCCTGCTCACGCTGGACAGCGCCGACACCGAACCCATGCTCACCGCCGAAAAGCAGCGCGTGGTGATTGACTGGTTCGTGCGCTGGCGCATCAGCGATCCCTCGCAATACATCCGCAACGTCGGTCTGGACGAGGCCTCAGGCGCCAACCAGCTCAATCGCGTGGTGCGCAACGCCTTCCAGGAGGAGATCAACCGACGCACCGTGCGCGAGCTGCTCTCCACCAGCCGCGAGCAGCTGATGGCGGACGTCAAGCGCGAGGTGCAGGAAGTGGTCAAAGGCGCCAAGCCCTGGGGCGTCGACGTGGTGGACGTGCGGATCACGCGCGCCGACTATGTGGAGGCCATCACCGAATCCGTCTATCGCCGCATGGAGGCTGAGCGCAAGCGCGTGGCCAACGAGCTGCGCTCCACCGGCGCAGCCGAAGGCGAGAAGATTCGCGCCGACGCCGACCGCCAGCGCGAGGTCGCCATTGCCAATGCCTACCGCGACGCCCAGAAGATCAAGGGTGAGGGCGATGCCGAAGCCGCGCGCGTCTACAACGATGCCTTCGGCCGCGACCCGCAGTTTGCCCAGTTCTATCGCAGTCTCGACGCCTACAAGGCCAGCTTCGGCCGCAAGGGCGACGTGATGGTGTTGGATCCGTCCTCTAGCGAGTTCTTCCGCAACTTCCGCGGCGCTGGCGCCGGTTCGGCTCCCCCCGCTGCTCCTGCGCGCAAATAAGGCGCTGCGTGTCGTCCGAGGTGTTCTGGGCGGCGCTCGCCCTGGTGCTGGTGTTCGAGGGCCTGCTGCCGCTGGTGGCGCCCGGACGCTGGCGCAGCACCTTCGAGCGGCTGGTGCTCCTGCGGGACGGCCAGCTGCGTTTCTTTGGCCTCCTGAGCGTGGCCCTGGGGCTGGCGCTGCTGGCATGGGTCACGGCGGCTTGACCCGTCCGGGGTCACCGGTAGCGGCCCGGTAAACTACCGGTTTTAACAGCCCTCCATTTTCATGTCCGCCTGGGTCCTGCCGGATCACATCGCCGATGTATTGCCCTCCGAGGCCCGGCACATCGAAGAGCTTCGACGCGAACTGCTCGACACCGCCCGTGGCTATGGCTATGAGCTGGTCATGCCCCCCTTGCTCGAGCACCTGGAGTCGCTCCTGTCCGGCACGGGTGAGGCCCTGGACCTGCAGACCTTCAAGCTGGTCGATCAGCTATCGGGCCGGATGATGGGCCTGCGGGCCGATACCACCCCCCAGGTCGCCCGCATCGACGCCCACCTGCTCAATCGCGCGGGTGTTACCCGCCTGTGCTACTGCGGCCCCGTGCTGCACACCCGCCCGGACCGGCCGCACGCCACCCGCGAGCCCCTGCAGTTCGGCGCCGAGATTTACGGCCACGCCGGGCTGGAGGCTGATCTGGAGGCCCTCACGCTGGCGCTCGATTGCGTGCGCGCCACTCAGGTGGGCGAGCTGACCGTCGACATGGCCGATGCCCGCCTGGTGCGGGCCCTGCTGGCGGGCTTGCCGGTGGACGCCGCGGTGTTGGCGCAGGTGCATGCCGCCCTGGCCGCCAAGGATGCCAGCGCGTTGGCCGCCCTGACCCGCGACTTTCCTGTGGCCTCTCGCGAGGGCCTGGCGGCCCTGGTCACCCTGTATGGCGACGCCGCAGTGCTGGACGAGGCCGAGCGCCGTTTGCCGTCCACGCCCCTGGTCCGCGAAGCCCTGGCCAATCTGCGTTGGCTGGCGGGCCATCTGGAGGGCGCGCGCGTGAGCTTTGACCTGGCTGACCTGCGTGGCTATGCCTACTACACCGGCACGCGCTTTGCGATCTACGCCCCCGGCGGCAGCGACGCCTTGGTGCGCGGTGGCCGCTATGACGAAGTCGGCGCTGTGTTCGGTCGCAACCGGCCGGCTGCGGGCTTCAGCCTGGACCTGCGCGAGCTGGTGGCGGTCGCCGCCCGCCGGCCCCTGCGCGCCGCTATCCGCGCGCCTTGGGGCGAAGAGCCCGCGCTGCGCGCCGCGATCGCCGGCTTGCGTGCCCAGGGCGAGACCGTCGTGTGCGTCCTGCCGGGCCACGAGAGCGAGGTCGATGAGTTTCACTGTGACCGCGAGCTGACCCGACAGGGCGCGGCCTGGACCGTGCGCACGCTGTGAGCGCGCAGTCCATCCCTTTTTCCAACGAGTGATTCGATGAACAAGACAACTGGTCGTAACGTGGTCGTGGTCGGCACCCAGTGGGGCGACGAGGGCAAGGGCAAGCTGGTCGACTGGCTGACCGAGATGGCCCAGGGCGTGGTGCGCTTCCAAGGCGGCCACAACGCCGGCCACACGCTGGTGATCAACGGCGTCAAGACCGCGCTGCACCTGATCCCCTCGGGCATCATGCGCCCGGGCGTAAAGTGCTACATCGGCAACGGCGTGGTGCTGTCGCCGGCCAAGCTGTTCGAAGAAATTGCCGGTCTGGAAAAAGCAGGCGTTGAAGTGCGTTCGCGCCTGCGTATCTCCGAGGCTTGCCCGTTGATCCTGCCGTTTCATGCGGCCCTGGACATCGCCCGCGAGGCCCTGCGCGAAAAGGGCGGCACCGAGAAGATCGGCACCACCGGCCGCGGCATCGGCCCCGCCTACGAAGACAAGATCGCCCGCCGCGCGCTGCGTGTGCAGGACTTGAAACACCCCGAGCGCTTTGCCGAGAAACTCAAGGTGGTTTTGGAGCTGCATAACCACGTGCTCACGACGTTCTTGAACGCGCCGGCCATCGATTACCAGCAGACACTGGACGAGGCCCTGCGCTTGGGCGAGCAGCTGCGGCCCATGATGGCCGATGTCTCGCGCGAGCTCAATGAGGCCCATCGCAACGGCGCCAACCTGCTGTTTGAGGGCGCGCAGGGAACGCTGCTCGATGTTGACCACGGCACCTATCCCTACGTCACCTCCAGCAACTGCGTGGCGGGCAACGCCGCGGCCGGCTCGGGTGTGGGCCCGGGCATGCTGCATTACATCCTGGGCATCACCAAGGCTTACTGCACGCGGGTGGGTGGCGGGCCGTTTCCCACCGAGCTCGATTGGGAAAAGCCGGGCACCGTGGGCTACCACCTGGCCACCGTCGGGGCCGAGAAGGGCACCACCACCGGGCGCTCGCGCCGCTGCGGTTGGTTCGACGCGGCGCTGCTCAAACGCAGCGCGCAGGTCAATGGCCTGTCGGGCCTGTGCATCACCAAGCTGGACGTGCTTGATGGCATCGAGGCGCTGCAACTGTGCACTGGCTACGAGCTCGATGGCGAGACCACCGACATCCTGCCCCTGGGCGCTGACGAGATTGCCCGCTGCAAGCCGATCTACGAGACGATGGAAGGCTGGACCGACAGCACCGTGGGCGTGACCGACTACGACAAGCTGCCGGTCAACGCGCGCCTGTATTTGCAGCGGATCGAGCAGGTCACCGGCGTGCCGATCGCGATGATTTCGACCAGCCCGGACCGCGACCACACGATCATGATGCGACACCCTTACTTGAATGAGTAGGGCCCACCCCCGAAGCGCCTTTGGCGCATGAGGTTCACCCCCGAAGCGCCTTTGGCGCTTCCCCCTCAAGGGGGCGCCTCCGGCGGACTGGCGGAGCCAGATCCGCGGTGGCCCGCGAAGGGGTTTTGTCGTGCGCGGAATGAGCGTGCGATGGCGCAGTGAATAGACAGAACGAAGGAGACTCGAGCGATGTTGACCGAAGACGGCAAGCACCTGTATGTCAGCTATGACGAATACCACAACCTGATCGAGAAGCTCGCGATCCGCGTGCATCAGTCAGGCTGGGAGTTCGACACGATCCTGTGCCTGGCGCGCGGGGGCATGCGACCCGGCGACATCCTCAGTCGTATCTTCGACAAGCCGCTGGCCATCATGTCCACCAGCTCCTACCGCGCCGAGGCCGGTACGGTGCAAGGCAACCTGGACATCGCCCGCTACATCACCACGCCCAAGGGCGAGATCGCCGGCCGCGTGCTGCTGGTGGACGATCTGGCCGACTCGGGCCACACCCTGCACAAGGTGGTGGACATGCTCAAGAACAATTACAAGCCCATCACCGAGCTGCGCAGCGCCGTGATCTGGACCAAGGGCCTGTCGACCTTCACGCCGGATTACGCGGTGGAGTTCCTGCCCACCAACCCCTGGATCCACCAGCCCTTCGAGAGCTACGACGCGCTGGGCCCCCAGCGCCTGCTGGAGAAGTGGAAGATCTAAGCGGATGGCAGCCGCTACAGTCGCACGATGCCTGATCGCATCACCGACCTGATCCATCACCCTTACGCCCCGCCCGCGGGCTTCGCAGCGCCGCAGCCCGGGGTCTTCAAGGCGTCGACCGTCATCTTCCCGAATGTCGCCGCCATGCGCGCGCGCGACTGGCGCGACAAGGACGGCTACACCTACGGCCTGCACGGCACGCCCACCACCTTTTTGCTCGAAGCGCGCATCGCGTCGCTGGAGGGCGGATCGCAGTGCGTGCTGGTGCCCAGCGGCCTGGCGGCGATCGCCAACGTCAATCTCGCACTACTGGCCACCGGCGGCGAGGTCTTGCTCCCGGACAACGCCTACGGCCCTTCGCTGGCCATGGCGCAGGGCGAGCTGGCGCGCTGGGGCATCACGTACCAGCGCTACGACCCCCTGAACCCCGAGGACCTGCGCGCGCGTCTGTCGCCGCGCACGCAGCTGGTGTGGCTGGAAGCGCCGGGCTCGGTCACGATGGAGTTCCCCCCGTTGGCCACGCTGGCCGCGATCTGCCGTGAACACGGCGTGCTGACCGCCCTGGACAACACCTGGGGGGCCGGCCTGGCTTTCAATGGGTTCGATCTGGCGGGCGCGCCGGGTGAGGGCGGCGGCGCCGACATCGTGATCCAGGCCCTCACCAAATACCCCAGCGGAGGCGGTGACGTTCTCATGGGCAGCATCGTCACCCGCGACGAGGCCCTGCATCTGCGTATCAAGCTCGCGCACATTCGCCTGGGCTTGGGGGTGGCGGCCAACGACGCCGAGGCGGTGCTGCGCTCGCTGGCCAGCATCGATTTGCGTTACCGCGCCCATGACCGCGTGGCGCGCGAGCTGGCCCGCTGGCTGCAGGCGCAGCCCGAGATTGCCCAGGTGCTGCACCCGGCCTTGCCGGGCGCGCCCGGCCATGCCCATTGGCAGGCGCTGTGCGGGCCGCGCGATCTGGCGGCCGGCCTGTTCTCGGTGGTGTTTCATCCCCGTTATGCCCCGGCCCAGGTCGACGCGTTTTGCGACCGTCTGCGGCTGTTCAAGCTGGGGTATTCCTGGGGCGGGCCAATGAGCCTGGTCGTGCCCTACGACGTGCCGTCTCTGCGCAGTGCCGATCTGCGCACCTGGACGCAGACCGGCGTGCTGGTGAGGTTCTCCATCGGCCTGGAGGCAGTGGCCGATTTGCAGGCCGACCTGGCGCAGGCGATGGCCCTGCTCCGTTGACGGGCGCCCCGCCGGCGTTGTCGCCCGTACGCCGGATCGCTTACATTGGCGCTATTGCACTGACGAAACGGAACCCCTGTGGCCACACCCAATTACGGATACGAAAAGCGGCAACGCGAGCTGGCCAAGAAGAAAAAGAAGGAAGAAAAGCTGCGCGCCAAGTCTGAACGCAAGACCGGCGAGGGCGAGCCCCAGGGCGAGACGACGGAGGACGCCGAGGGCGCACCCCCCGCACCCGCGCAGCAGCAACCCGCGGCCTGAGCCCGGCCCGCGTCGATCCTCAGAGCGGCAGGCCGACGTAGTTCTCGGCCAGTGAGGTCGACAGCGCCCGGGAGTTCACCAGGTAATCGAGCTCCGCTTCCTGCACCTTCTGGCCGAAGCCCTCGCCGTCCGGGAAGCGGTGCATCAGCGTCGTGAGCCACCACGAGAAGCGCTCGGCCTTCCAGATGCGTCGCAGGCTGCGCTGCGAGTAGGTGTCGATGCCCGCCTCGCTGCGGTCGCGGAAATACTCGATGAAGGCACCCGAGAGGTATTTCACATCGGTGGCCGCCAGGTTCAGCCCCTTGGCGCCCGTGGGCGGCACGATGTGCGCCGCATCACCAGCCAGGAACAAGCGACCAAAGCGCATGGGCTCGGCCACGAAGCTGCGAAGCGGCGCGATGCTTTTCTCGATGCTGGGGCCGGTCACGATGCGCTCGGCCAACTCCGGGTCCAGGCGGCTGCGCAGTTCGTCCCAGAAACGCGTGTCGCTCCAGCTCTCGACCTTGTCGTCCAGCGGGCATTGCACGTAGTAGCGGCTGCGGGTCATGCTGCGCATGGAGCACAGCGAGAAGCCGCGCGCGCTGTTGCCATAGACGATGGCGTGGGGGGACACCGGCGGCACATCGGCCAGCACACCCAGCCAGCCGAAGGGGTAGACCTTTTCGTACTCGGTCACGCGGTCCTTCACGCTGGCGCGGCTCACGCCATGAAAGCCGTCGCAGCCGGCGATGAAGTCGCAGGCCAGGGTATGGGTCTGGCCGTCCTTGCGGTAGCTCACAGTGGGGGTGTTGCCCTCGAAGTCATGCAGCGTGACCTCACCCGCTTCGTAGACCGTGCTCAGGCCGGCAGCGGCGCGTGCGTCCATCAGGTCGCGGGTCAGCTCGGTCTGGCCGTAGGCGGTCACCACCTTGCCTCCGGTCAGGCCGTGTACGTCGATCGGGTGGCGCTGGCCGGCGAAGACCAGCTCGATGCTGTGGTGGACGATGCCGTCGCTGTCCAGACGCTGGGCCACGCCAGCCTCGCGCATCAAGTCCACCGTGACCTGCTCGAGAATGCCCGCGCGGATGCGACCGAGCACGTAATCGGCGCTCTGACGCTCCAGGATGATGTTGTCGATGCCGGCCTTGTGCAGCAACTGACCGAGCAGCAGGCCGGACGGACCGGCGCCGATGATGGCGACTTGGGTTCTCATGGGGTGTCTCCTTGGGCGCGAGCTTAGGCGCTCATCTGTTGCCGCGCCGGCAGGAGGGCTTCGGCTTGACCGATGATCGCCCCAGTTGTGCGATCATCGCGCACCATGACGATTGCCAAGGCCGATTACATCGAGGGCATGGCCCGGGGACTGGCGGTTTTGGAGTGTTTTGACACCGAACGCCAGCGCCTGAACGCCACCCTGGCCGCAGAACGTGCGGGCCTGCCGCGCGCCGCCGCGCGCCGACACCTGCTCACGCTGGCCCACCTGGGGTATCTCGAGACCGACGGACGCCATTTCTGGCTTTCGCCCAAGGTGCTGCGCTTTTCGGGCAGCTATCTGGCCTCGGCCCGCCTGCCGCGCGCGCTGCAGCCCACCCTGAACCGGCTGGCGGCGCAAACGGGGGACTCCTATTCGGCGGCGCTGCTGGACGAAGACGAGGTGGTGATCGTGGCCCGCAGCGGGTCCACCCGGGTGCTGGCCTACGGGGTGCATTTGGGGGCGCGCCTGCCGGCCCATGCCACCTCCACCGGCCAGGTGCTGCTGGCGGCCTTGCCCAAGGGCCTGTTCACGGCGTGGCTCAAGGGCCGCACGCTGGCGCGCTTCACGGCGCACACCCCGGTGGATCCTCGCGAATTTCGCACGCGGATCGACCAGACGCGCAGCCTGGACTTTTGCGAGGCCGCGCAGATCCATGAGCTCGGCGTGCATGCCCTGGCGGTTCCATTGCGCGACATGCGGGGGCGCACGGTGGCCGCACTGAATGTGGTGGTGGGCTCGGCCCGCGCCCAGGGCGGCACGCTGCAGCGCGAGCTCCTGCCCCTGCTGCAGGACGCCGCCCGAGAACTGCGCGCGCTGCTCTGAGCCGGGTTCGGTGCGGGTGGCTGACGGGGCGAGGGGTGGCGCCTTATACGTAGCGCGAGATATGTAAACAACAAGATGTTCGTTGTCGTTTTATAACCAGAAACAGAGAATTCAGGCCGTCGTTATACGTAAGCCTGAAAATGAAGCCTGGACTCAAGACCCTCATCGCCTCTCTCGCCTTGGCCGCCAGTGGCCTGACCAGCGCCCAGCAAACCCTGCTGAATGTCTCTTACGACGTGGCGCGCGAGTTCTACAAAGACATCAACGCCGCCTTCGTGCCCGCCTACAAGAAGGCCACGGGCCGCGACGTCAAGATCGACCAGGCCCATGGCGGCTCCTCGGCCCAGGCGCGTGCAGTGGCCGACGGCCTGGACGCCGATGTGGTGACTTTCAACACCACCACCGACATCGAGTTCCTGGCTGAAAAAGGCGTGGTGGCCAAGGACTGGGCGCGGCGTTTCCCGAATCAGGCGGCGCCGACCACGTCGACCATGCTGTTTCTCACCCGCAATGGCAACCCCAAGGCCATCAAGGACTGGGACGACCTGATTCGCCCCGACGTGAAGGTCGTGGTGGTCAACCCCAAGACCGGCGGCAACGGCCGCTACGCCTACCTGGCCGCCTGGGGCTACATCAAGAAAAAGGGCGGCACCGACGCCCAGGCCGCCGAGTTCGTGGCCAAGTTGTTCAAGAACGTGCCGGTGCTGGCGCGCGGCGGGCGTGATGCCACCACCGCCTTCTTGCAACGCAATATCGGCGACGCGCTGATCACCTTCGAATCCGAGGTGGTGTCGGTCGACAAGGAATTTGGTGCGAACAAGGTGGACATCGTTTATCCGTCTATCAGCATCGTGGCCGAGAACCCGGTGGCGATCGTCGAGCGCAGCGTGGCCAAGAAGGGCACGGGCGAGTTGGCCAAGGCCTATCTGGATTTCCTGTACTCGGAAGAAGGCCAGGAGATCGCGGCCAAGCACAACATCCGCCCGCGCAACCCGGCGGTCTTGAAGAAATACGCCAGTGCGTTCAAGCCGATTGCGCTGTTCACGGTGCAGGAGCTGTTTGGTTCGTTGTCCGAAGCCCAGAAGGTGCACTTCAATGATGGTGGGCAGTTCGACAAGATCTACACGGTGAAGTGAATCCCCCCCGACGCGCCTTCGGCGCCTCCCCCCCAAGGGGGGGCGCCAGCAGCGGACCGGCAGAGCCGGATCCGCGCTGGCTCTGGAAAACACCCCATGACTGCTGTTGCGACTGCGCCTAGCTCCCTGACTCGTTCTGCCGGAGGTCTGCGGGGGCGGCGAGTGCTGCCCGGATTCAACCTCACGCTGGGGTACACGCTGGTGTACCTCAGTCTCATCGTGCTCATTCCGCTGTCGGCGCTGGTTCTCAAGAGCCTGACGCTGACCTGGGATCAGTTCTGGGCCGCCATCAGCTCGCCGCGCGTGTTGGCGTCTTACCGCCTCACCTTTGGCGCGTCTTTGATCGCGGCGCTGGTCAATGTGGTGGCCGGATTGCTGGTGGCCTGGGTGCTGGTGCGCTATCGCTTTCCCGGCAAGCGCATCGTCGACGCGCTGGTGGACTTGCCGTTTGCGCTGCCCACGGCGGTGGCTGGGATCTCGCTGACCGCGCTGCTGGCGGGCAATGGCTGGATCGGTCAGTACCTGGAGCCTCTGGGGATCCAGCTGGCGTTTAACCCCAACGGCGTGGTGATTGCCCTGATCTTCATCGGCCTGCCCTTTGTCGTGCGCACGGTGCAGCCGGTGCTGGAAGACACCGAGCGCGAGTTGGAAGAGGCGGCCATGTCGCTGGGCGCCACGCGCTGGCAAACCTTCGCCCATGTGATCTTTCCGGCCATCGCGCCCGCGCTGCTCACGGGCTTTGCCATGGCGTTTGCGCGGGCGATCGGTGAGTACGGGTCGGTGATCTTCATCGCGGGCAATATGCCCATGGTCTCCGAAATCACCCCGCTGATCATCATCGGCAAACTCGAACAGTACGACGTGGCGGGTGCCACCGCCGTGGCGGTGGTGATGCTGGTGATGTCCTTTTTCATGCTGCTGGTGATCAACTCGCTGCAGTCCTGGCAACGCAAACGATCGGGGGCGGCATGAGCGGCGCGACGTCTTCGATTCGCCGGATCTCCACCACCGAGGCACCGTGGGTGCGCTGGACGCTGATTGGACTGGCGCTGGTGTTTCTGCTGCTGTTTCTGGTGCTGCCGCTGGCGGCGGTGTTTGCCGAGGCCCTGCGCAAAGGCCTGGGCGCCTACCTGGACGGTCTGCGCGAGCCCGATGCCTGGTCCGCGATCCGCCTCACGCTGATCACGGCCGCCATCGCCGTGCCCCTGAATCTGGTGTTCGGCGTGTCTGCGGCCTGGTGCATCGCCAAGTACGAGTTTCGCGGCAAGGCTTTCCTCACCACCTTGGTGGACCTGCCGTTCTCGATCTCGCCGGTGGTGGCGGGGCTGATGTACGTGCTGGTGTTTGGTGCGCAGGGGTGGCTGGGCCCCTGGCTCGAATCGCATGACATCAAGATCGTGTTCGCGGTGCCCGGCATCGTGCTGGCCACGGTGTTTGTGACCTTTCCCTTTATCGCGCGCGAGCTGATTCCGCTGATGCAGGCGCAGGGCAACGACGAAGAACAGGCCGCCATCGTGCTGGGCGCCAGTGGCTGGCAGACCTTCTGGTACGTGACGCTGCCCAATATCAAATGGGGCCTGATTTACGGCGTGATTCTGTGCAACGCACGGGCCATGGGCGAGTTCGGTGCGGTGTCGGTGGTGTCTGGGCATATCCGGGGGCAGACCAACACCATGCCGCTGCACGTCGAGATTCTTTACAACGAATATCAATCGGTGGCCGCCTTCGCGGTGGCCTCGCTGCTGGCGCTACTGGCGCTGGTCACCCTGGTGATCAAGTCCGTGGCCGAGTGGAAACATGAGCGGGAGATGAAGGCCGCGTCGGCCCTGCCGCCCGAGCAACCGACGTCGTGGGTGCCGTCCGCTGGCGCCGTCAAGGAAGCATCATGAGCATTGAAATTCGCAACGTCAGCAAGAACTTTGGCGATTTCCAGGCCCTGCGGGATGTGTCGCTGCAGATTGAATCGGGCGAGCTGATTGCCTTGCTGGGGCCCTCGGGCTGCGGCAAGACCACGCTGCTTCGCATCATCGCCGGCCTGGAGTCGTCGGATGCGGGCAGCATCTACTTCAGCGGTGAAGACACCACCGACGTGCATGTGCGCGAACGCGGCGTGGGCTTCGTGTTTCAGCACTACGCGCTGTTTCGGCACATGACCGTGTTCGAGAACGTGGCCTTTGGCC
>JBIKUT010000264.1:0-3785 GCA_044347465.1 Ramlibacter sp. | reverse complement strand
GAGAGCGCGCTCACGCCGCCCTGCGTGAGCCACAGCGCCGACTGGCGATAGGGCGTGAGCGCATGGCTGTCGTTCACCAGCAGGAAGCGCAGTTGCGCCAGGGAGGTGGCGGCACGCGCCCGCGTGGCCAGATCCATCAGATCGAGCAGCGAGAGCAGGGGCTCGGACAGGTCGGCGTGCACCGCCGGGGAGGCGGTACCGCTAGGGGGGAGGGTGGCGTTCATACTGCAGCGCCATCAGGTGGGTGGAAGGGCCGATCAGGACGGGTGTGAGGCGAAGGGGGGCGCCGGCGTCGGCAGGCTCTGTGGGGGCAGCGCCATGAAGTCCGATGTGCGTGGGCGCGTGGCCTCACGCAGTTGATCGCTCAGGCTGGTGCGTCCGGTGGGGGCCGCGCCATCGTTGAGGGCGCGTGCGCCTTCGCCGACCTGGATCCGAAACACAGTGACGGCTTCGCGGCCCTGGGCGTCGCGCGCGGTGAGTCGGATCGCCAGCTCGATCAGGGGTTGCGGCGGCGGCACGAGTTCAAACACGCCGGTGCGGCTGTCCAGGTTCATCCAGGGGGGAAGCGGGCTGCCATCGGCCAGCGTGGCCTCGAGCGTGACCCGCGCATCGGAGTGTGTGTGGGAGAAGCTGTCCCAGGGGACGCTCACATACGCGACGTCGTCTGTGTCGACCCTTTGATCCGGTATGCCGCGCCACACCGCGAGTTCGCTGCGGACGTCCGGATGGACCGCGGCCCGCCAGTCGTTGTCGGGGGCGGTGGTGTAGCTGTCGTCGGTGGTCCACAAAGCCAGACCGCGCGCCAGGCCCTGCGAGTGGCCGCTGGAGGGCTCGATCAGGTATGTGGGGCCCGCCGAGGCGCTGGCGCGATGCGGAAAGAGGGCGGAGTCAAAGACCTGCCGCGTGTGCTCGCTCCGTGGGCTGTCCAACACGATCGGCTGCGCGCTGTGCGGCGGGATCAACTGTCCGCTGGCACTCGCGCCGGGGGGCACGGGCACGACGATGGCCTGGACGGCGGCGGGGGTGCGGTCTGATGGCCCAGGATCCGATGGAAAGGGGCCAGGGCTCGGCGCCGGTGCGGGCGCCGGTGCGGGTGGAGACACCGGGGGCGGGGTCGGTGCCGTGGGAGGCGCGGGCATTGGCTCTGGGGTCGGGACCGGCGAGACGGTGCGCGTCACGTTCAGGGTCAGGGTGTATGTGGCAGTGCTCCAGTCCCTGCCGTCGCTGACTTGGAATTGCAGCGATGTGTTGGTGGTGCCAGGAACGAAACGCAGGGAGCCGCTGGTCAGATCGCTCACGGCGAACACGGTCTCACCGGGGAAGAGCGCACGCCAGCCGCTGCCGTTCCACCGTTCTAGTGTTCCCGTGGTAGGTCCTTGCGTGATTTGAACGGCCTGCAGGCTGTCCCCATCAATGTCGGCGAAGGTACCGAAGTCGTTGGGCGACAGGAGCAAGGCCGTCGCCTCGTTCGTGGTGGCGGTGTCGTTGGTGGACGTGGGCGCGTCGTTGACGGGGGTGACGGCCACTGTGATCGACTGGGTCTCCGACGTATCCACGCCCCCATCGCTCGTACCCCCGTTGTCCTGTACCTGGAAACTAAATTTGGCGTAGACAGCCCCACTGGCGTTGGCTGCAGGCGAAAAAGTCAACCGTCCAATGTCGTAAGAAGCGATTTTGAAGCTGCCATCGCTCAGGGTGATGGGGACACCGTCGTACGCAAGGGCCCCATCTTGCGGAAGCGAGGTGATGATCACGTAGTCCAGCGTATGGGCGCTGGGATAGAAGGGGTTGTCGGATTCGTTGAAATCGTTGGGATCGCTGAAGCCGAAATCGCTCGCCGAGAATGTGTGCGTTCCGTCTTCCGAGATCGTGATGGTGGTGCTTTTAGACTCTGGCCGATCGTTGACCGACGTCACAGAAACGGTCATCCGCTTGGTCAGGGACGTATCGACGCCCCCATTGCTCGTGCCCCCGTTGTCCTGGACCTGAAAGTAAAAGCTGGCGTAGGAAATCCCATGGGCGTTGGGAGCCGGCGTAAAGGTCAACTTGCCAATGTCGGTCGCAGCGACTTTGAAGCTGCCATCGTTCAGGGTGATGGCGGCGCCGTCGTACGCCACGGTCCCGTCGTGCGGTAGCGAGGTGATGATCACGTAGGCCAGCGTGTGAGCCGGGGTGTCGCCAGGGTCGGTGAATCCAAAATCGTCTGCACTGAATGTGTAGGTCCCGTCTTCCAAGACGGAGACGGTGAGGTCTGAAGTGACCGGCGCGTCGTTGACCGCGTTGACAGTCAGCGAGAGGATGGCGCTAACGCTGAGGCTGCCTGTATCGGTGGCCGTGTAGGTGATGTCCGGCACCGCGCCGTTGTAGTTGGCCAGTGGCGTGAATGTGTAGTCGCCATTCGACGCAAGGGTGAGGGCTCCCGCGCCCTCGATCGTGGCGGTGCTCCCCGCTGAGTAGCTTGTACCGCCCACGGAGAAGCCTGTGACGGTGAGCACATCGCCATCGGGATCGATGTCATTGGACAAGACGTTGCCGGATAGGGCAGTGTCTTCATTGCCCGAGGCGGTGTCTTGGCTGGCCGTCGGCGCGCGGTTTTCTGGTTCGTCGCACGCGTCTGTTTTCCAGTCCTTGGTCTTGATGTCCGAGGAGCTCTTCTCCGTGAAGTTACGGCCAGCCGCGCCTTCCCATGTTGTCCCCAGAGCCAGGATGAACGCCGGGTTGTTGTTGTCGGGATCCTTGCTCTGGTCCTTGTAGCCGTCGAGCGCCGCTTGCTCACTGGTGAAGGACGGATCGGTCCAGAAGTACAGGCCCTGGGTCTCACTTCCGTCTTTGATTTGTCGGCTGATCCAGCCGAAAAAAGTCGTGTCTTTTCCGTCCAGCGCCAGGGTGATCGAGGCGAGGATGTCGTTACCGAATCCGTCCCCCGGGTCAGTGTCCACCTCAATGGACTTGACCGTGATGGCGTCGTTCGTGAAGGCGTGCGAGTTCTGGTTACGCCTGCCCGGTGTTTCTTCGGTGTCGACGGCATAGGCCTGAGTGATGCGGGGCGAGGTCAGGGGCTGCAAGCCCTCGTCGCAATCCTCTGAATGCTCTGCGACCGCATCTACAACTTCTGCTGCCGCCGCACCATCAAACATAAAGCGCGCCTCCAGCGCCAGCGGCCGCGGCACGCCGGGCACGATGCGGTGACGGGGCCCGAAGGGACGGGAACTGCCTGACAGCGCGTGGAGGTAAGTCATGGAAGCTTCCTTGAAGTGAATGAAGACGCGGACCGCGGGGGTAGCCCTTTACCGGCCTGCAGGCGGCGCCATGTCCACGCGCCCGCTCATGCCCGCCATGAGTTCCGGAAAACGCCCGTGGATGGCCGCGCCCACCTTGAGCGATTGACTGACCGGATCGATGCGCGCGCCCAGGCGCGTGAGGCGCGCGGGGTAGCTCTTGCCGGTTTCGTCGATGGCAATCCGAAACTCGCTGCCGACGCGCAGCCACGCCAGCCAGATCGACGGGACGATGAATTCCAGCTCCAGCACGCTGTCGTCCAGGATGTCCAGCACGGGCTGGCCCGGCTGCAGGAATTGCTGTTCACGCGCACGCTGTTCGGCGATACGGCCTGCGAAGGGCGCGACGATGGTGCATTTGTCCAAGACCGCTTGCTGGCTACCCAGTTCGGCGCGCGCCTTGCGCACTGCCGCTTGCGACAGATCCAACTCGAGCTGGCCGACGGCGTTGAGTTTTTGCAGGGCCTCGTTGGCCTCGGCGGTTTTCTGCGTGGCCTGTAACTCGGC
>JBIKUT010000263.1:0-3786 GCA_044347465.1 Ramlibacter sp. | reverse complement strand
GTAGCTGCCGTAGATCAGGCCCCGGAACATGTGCAGATAGACCACGACGAAGAAGGCCGAGGCGCCTGTGGAGTGCATGTAGCGCACCAACCAGCCCCAGGGGACGTCGCGCATGATGTATTCAACCGAGGCGAAGGCCAGCGCCGCATCGGGCTTGTAGTGCATCACCAGGAAGATGCCGGTGACGATCTGGATCACCAGCACCAGCAAAGCCAGCGAGCCGAAGAAGTACCAGAAGTTGAAGTTCTTCGGTGCATAGTACTCGGACAGGTGGTCGCGGTACGCGGAGAAGGCCGTGGGGAAGCGGTTGTTGAACCAGTTGCCCAGTTTCTCGCCAGCACTCGCGTTGGGGGAGATTTCCTTGAATTCAGCCATGATTTCAAGCCTTCTTGTCTTCGCCGATCAGGATCTTGGAGTCCGAGAGGTACATGTGCGGCGGCACCTCCAGGTTGTCGGGCGCGGGCTTGTTCTTGAAGACGCGGCCGGCCAGGTCGAAAGTGGAACCATGGCAGGGGCACAGGAAGCCGCCTTGCCAGTCATCGGGCAGCGAGGGCTGCGGGCCCGCCTGCAATTTGTCGGAGGGCGAGCAGCCCAGATGCGAGCAAATACCCACGCCGACAAAGACCTCGGGCTTGATGGAGCGGTGGGTGTTCTTGGCGTAGTCGGGCGTGGGGTAGGCCTCACGATCGGACTTGGGGTCGGCCAGCTGCGGGTCGAGCTTGGTCAGGCCGGCCAGCTGCTCGGGGGTGCGCTTCATGATCCAGACGGGCTTGCCACGCCATTCGACGGTGACTTTCTCTCCGGGTTTGAGTGCGGAGATATCGACTTCCACCGCCGCACCCGCTGCCTTGGCCTTCTCGGAAGGCTGAAAAGTACTCACAAACGGCACGGCGACAAATGCGCCGCCCACCGCGCCCGCGCAGCCGGACGCAATCAACCACGTCCGTTTGCTGGCGTCCATTGGGGTGTCACTCATGGGGGGTCCTCGACGGGAATTCAGAAACTACGCTGGGGGATAAGGGTCAACCCGCAATTGTAGCGGAGCGGTTCCGTGCGATTCAAGACGCAACAACGATGCCCCTCAAGGTCCGTGCGGTACGAAGCGCCTGTCCCAGGCTGGCCGGATCGGCCCGTCCGGTGCCGGCGATGTCAAAGGCCGTGCCGTGGTCAGGGCTGGTGCGCACCAGGGGCAGGCCCAGGGTGACGTTGACCCCCTGCTCCAGCCCGAGGTATTTGATCGGGATCAGGCCTTGGTCGTGGTACATCGCCACCACCACATCGAACTCGCAGGGGGTGCCCGGACGGGCGCGGGCGCGCATGAAGACCGTGTCGGGCGCAAAGGGTCCGTGGGCGTCCACCCCCTCGGCGCGGGCGTCGGCGATGGCCGGCGCGATGGCCTCGATCTCCTCGCGCCCGAACAAGCCGCCCTCGCCGGCGTGGGGGTTGAGGCCGGCCACCGCGATGCGCGGGGCGCGCCCCAGGGTCGCCGACAGGGCGGCATGCGTGATACGCAGGGTCTGCAGCACGTTGGCGCGAGTGACCGCCTCGATGGCCTCGCGCAGTGAGACATGGATGCTGACCAACACGGTCCGCAAGGCGTCGCTGGCCAGCATCATGCGCACCGGCACCTGCGAGACCGGCAGCCCCAGGTGGACGGCCGCCTCGGCCTGCAGCAGCTCGGTGTGGCCGGGGAAATCGACGCCCGCCGCCGCCAGGGCCTCCTTGTGCAGGGGCGCTGTAACCACCGCGGCCACCTCGCCGCGCAAGGCGGCACGGGCCGCCCAGATCACGGCATCGGCACCCAGCCGGCCCGCCTCGGCCTGCACCTGGCCCCAGCGCACCAGCGCGCGCGGCGCACCAACCTGCAGCAGGGGAATGGAGCCTGCGGGCACCGTCAGCGCCTGCTCGGGCGCGGTGATCTCACACACCGGCAAGGGCGCCTGACCCGTACCGGCCACCACCACCGCCGCGCGCCGCAGATGCGCCGCATCGCCCACCACGAAACAGCCCGCCATTTGCGCGGGATCCTGGGTGTAGAGGCGAGCGATCAGCTCGCCGCCGATACCGGCGGGATCGCCCTGAGTGATCGCGATCGCGGTGTTCATGCGGGATTGGGGATGTCGATGAACTGGTGGTCCAGCCCCAGCTGCGAGGCCACATGGGCGGCCACGGCCGGCGCACCATAGCGCTCGGTGGCATGGTGGCCGCACGCCAGAAAGCTCACGCCGCATTCGCGCGCGTAGTGGGCCTGCGGCTCGGAGATCTCGCCGGTGACAAAGGCCTGCGCGCCTGCGGCGATCGCGGCCTCGAAATAGCCCTGGGCGCCGCCGGTGCACCAGGCCACGCGCGAGATCGGGCCGCTCGCACCGTCCACGCGCAGCACCGGTCGCCCCAGCGCCTGCTCGATGCGCGCGGCCAGCGCGCCGGTGTCGGTCAAGGGCACGCCATCGGCGGGCGCGCCGAGCCAACCCAGGTCTTGATCGCCAAAGCGGGCGCTGGCCTCTAGCCCCAGCACCCGTGCGAGCTGCGCGTTGTTCCCCAGCTCAGGGTGGGCATCGAGCGGCAGGTGGTAGGCGTAGAGGTTGATGTCGTGGGCCAGCAGGCGCGCCAGGCGCTGCTTCATCCAGCCGGTGACCCGACCGTCCTGACCGCGCCAGAACAGGCCGTGGTGCACGAAAAGGGCATCGGCGTCGGCCTCGATGGCCGCATCGATCAGGGCCAGGCTGGCGGTCACGCCGGACACGATGCGCCGCACCTGCGCGCGCCCCTCGACCTGCAGCCCGTTGGGGCCGTAGTCCTTGAAGCGCTCGGGCTGGAGCAGGGTGTCGAAGGCGTGAAGAAGTTGAAGCGAGCTGGCCATGGGGATTCCGTTACGTCGACATTGTCGGACATGCCGACCGGTCTACACTCGTCCGCTACGCCGCGCCCGCGGCGACTTCCTGCGTCCGCACGCCCCGTCCATGCGCCGCTACTGGCTCCTTTTCTCTCAGGCCGTCACGGTCTTGCTGGCCGCTTATTTCGTGGTCGCCACCTTGCAACCGGCATGGTGGGCGGGGCTGGCCGCGCCTGACCGAAGCACTGGCGTCTCACTGACGCAAGCCCCTGCCCTGCCCGCCACCGTCACGCCCCCGGGCAGCCTGCGTGACGCCGCCCGCGGCGCGGCGGCGGCGGTCGTGAGCATCAGCACGCTCACGGCCTCACGCCCTAACCCGCATAGCCGCGACCCGTGGTTTCGCTTCTTCTTTGGCGAAACACCCGACCGCGACGGCCGGCCGCAGGCCGGTCTGGGCAGCGGCGTGATCATCAGCGCCGACGGCTACATCCTGACCAACAACCATGTGATCGAGGGCGCCGACGCGATCGAGGTGCAGCTCAATGACAGCCGCAGCACCCGCGCGAAGGTAATCGGCACCGACCCCGACACCGATCTGGCCGTGCTCAAGATCCAGTTGGACCGTCTGCCCGCCCTCACGCTGGGCAACTCCGACCAGCTGCAGGTGGGCGATCAGGTGCTGGCGATCGGCAACCCCTTTGGTGTGGGCCAGACCGTCACGAGCGGCATCGTCAGCGCGATCGGTCGCAACCGACTGGGGATCAACACCTTCGAGAACTTCATCCAGACCGACGCCGCGATCAACCCGGGCAACTCGGGCGGTGCGTTGGTCGATGTCCACGGCCATTTGATGGGGATCAACACCGCGATCTATTCCCGCTCGGGCGGCAGCCTGGGCATCGGCTTCGCCATCCCGGTGTCCACCGCGCAGATGGTGCTCGAGGGCATCGTGA
>JBIKUT010000262.1:0-3801 GCA_044347465.1 Ramlibacter sp. | reverse complement strand
CACCTGGCGTACGGTGTCGGGGTCAGTCATCAGGGCAAAAGGATTCTGGACCGGGGTGTCGGTTCTCATTCGCGGGCACTCCTTGAAGTCGTTCTGTGAGGGACTCTTCGCATCGTCGGCACACGCCTTCTTGGGGCGAGGCCGCTCAACGCGAGGCTCACTGTCGCAGAGCGCTCGCCGGCGGTTCGGTCAGGGGGAGTCGGAACGCCCTGTAGGACTCGCACTGATCGCCCGGATGGCATCTGCGCGCGCACGCGTTGCACAATGGGCCATGCCTCATCCGCCGACCTTCATCGCCCCCACCCGTCACGCCAGCCCCGAGGCCGCCCTGGCCCAGATCCGTCTGCTCTACGACCAGCAGGTGCGGCATTTGCGTGAATCGGTGCAACGCTTTGCAGCAGGCGATGCGCTCGCGCAGCGCGTGCGGGGGTGCTACCCCTATGTGCGCATCCAGGTCGACTCCAGCGCGCGCAAGCAGGCCCCCGAGAACCTGGGCCTGTCCTACGGCTTCGTGGCCGATCCGGGCCGCTACGAAACCACGCTCACCCGCCCCGACCTGTTCGCCGACTACTACCTCACCCAGCTGGGGTTGCTGCAGCAAAACCATGGCGTCGAGTTCGAGGTCGGCACCAGCACGCAGCCCATTCCGATCCACTTTTCCCTGGCCCAGGACGACCCCATCGAGGGCCAGCTGCCGCCCGATCGTCGTGCGCTGATGCAGGACCTGTTTGACCTGCCGGATCTGGAGTCCATGGACGATGGCATCGCCAACGGCACCCACTCCCTGCGCCCGGGTGACGCCCAGCCCCTGTCGCTGTTCACGGCGGCGCGGGTCGACTACTCGCTGCAGCGGCTTCGCCACTACACCGGCACCGCGCCCGAGTGGTTCCAGAACTTCGTGCTCTTTACCAACTACCAGTTCTACATCGACGAGTTCGTGCGTATGGGCCATGAAGCCATGGCCGATCCCGCCAGCGGCTATGCGGCCTTCATCGAACCGGGGAATGTCGTCACGCAGCGCGCGGGCCCGACCGAGGCCCTCGTAGGCCCCACCGCGCCCGGCGTCGCGCCGGCGCGCCTGCCGCAGATGCCCGCCTACCACCTGGTGCGCCCGGGCCGCGGCGGCATCACCATGGTCAATATCGGCGTGGGGCCGGCCAATGCCAAGACCATCACCGACCACATCGCGGTGCTGCGCCCGCACGCCTGGATGATGCTGGGGCATTGCGCAGGCCTGCGAAACAGCCAGCAACTGGGCGACTACGTGCTGGCGCATGCCTATGTGCGTGAAGACCATGTGCTCGATGAAGACCTGCCGCCCTGGGTGCCGATCCCGGCCCTGGCCGAGATCCAGCTCGCGCTGGAAAAAGCGGTGGCCGATGTCACCCGCTGCGAAGGTGCCGACCTCAAACGCATCATGCGCACCGGCACCGTGGCCAGCACCGACAACCGCAACTGGGAACTGCTCCCGGGCAAGCAAGCCCAGCGCCGCTTCAGCCAGAGCCGCGCCGTCGCCCTGGACATGGAAAGCGCCACCATCGCGGCCAACGGCTTTCGTTTTCGTGTGCCCTATGGCACCTTGCTGTGCGTCAGCGACAAGCCCCTGCATGGCGAGATCAAGCTGCCCGGCATGGCCAATCAGTTTTACCGCGAGCGGGTCGACCAGCACCTGCGCATCGGCATGCGGGCCATCGAGATCCTCAGCGAAGGCGGCAGCAGCCGCCTACACAGTCGCAAGCTAAGAAGCTTCGACGAAGTTGCGTTCCAGTAGGCGATTGGCCATCGCCTCGCCTAGGCGCACGGGGCGCGTGGGCGCCCAGTCGGCGTTGAAGTTCACGACATCTTTCGGGAACAGCATCACCACGGTGGATCCGAGCAGGAAGCGGCCCATCTCCTGGCCCTTGGCAAGAACGATTTCCTGGTCGTCATAGCGCCACTGCCGCACCTCGCGGCTGCGAGGCGGGTTGACCACCCCATGCCACACCGTGGCCATGCTGCCCACGATGGTCGCGCCCACCAGCACGTTGACGAAGGGGCCGTGCGCCGTGTCAAACACGCACACCACGCGCTCATTGCGCGCGAAGAGGCCCGGCACATGTTGCGCGGTGAGCGGGTTGACCGAGTACAAATCGCCCGGCACATAGATCATGCGCGTGAGCCGACCCTCACAGGGCATGTGGATGCGGTGGTAATCACGCGGCGAGAGGTAGATCGTGGCGAAATGCCCATCGTCGAACTGGCGGGCCAAGGCCGCGTCGCCGCCCACCAGCGCCGTCGTCGAATAGTGGTGGCCCTTGGCCTGGAAGATCTGGTCGTGCGCGATCGGTCCGAACTGGCTGATCGCCCCATCGACCGGGCAGATGAAATCCGCGTCGGCCAGGGGCCGTACACCCGGGCGCAAGGCACGGGTGAAAAACGCGTTGAACGTGGCATAGGCCTGGGGCTGCGGGTCAGCCGCTTCGTTCATGTCCACGCCATAGCGGGCAATGAAGCGGCAGATCGCGGCGTGCGTGACCGCACCGCCCTCCCACCCGGCGAACGCGCCCATCGCGCGTGTCAGCAGCTGCTTGGGCAGCAGATGCTGCATCAGGATGGACAGGGGAGGACGCACGTACAACCGATCGAAAAGACAGCCCGCAATTTTACGGGGGGGTCATCCGGGCTTGTCCGGTGAGCCACAATAGCCGACTGCATGGATGCCCCCACCCCGCTATTTGCCGCCCGCCACCTGACCAAGCGCTATGGCGCGGCCACCGTGGTCAATGACCTGTCCTTTGAGATCGCCCCAGGCGAATGTCTGGGCGTGATTGGCCCCAATGGCGCGGGCAAGACCACCACCGTGCGCATGTGCCTGGGTCAGACCGAGCCCGATAGCGGCGACGTCACCGCCATGGGCCTGTCCCTGCCACAGGACGCCATGGCCATCAAGTCTCGACTCGGGGTAGTGACCCAATTCGACACGCTCGACCCCGACTTCACCTGCGAAGAAAACCTGCTGGTGTATGGCCGCTACTTCGGCCTGCCTGCGCGCGCGATGCGCGAACGCATTCCCCGTCTGCTCGAATTCGCTGCCCTCACGCACAAAGCCCAGGCCCGCCCCGCCGAACTCTCCGGCGGCATGCGCCGGCGCCTGAGCCTGGCGCGTGCCTTGGTCAACGACCCGGCCTTGCTGGTGCTGGATGAACCCACCACCGGCCTGGACCCGCAGGCCCGCCACCTGATGTGGGAGCGCCTGCAGCTGCTGCTGCAACAGGGCAAATCCATCCTCCTGACCACCCACTTCATGGACGAGGCCGAGCGCCTGTGCCACCGCCTGCTGGTGATGGACCATGGCCGCAAGATCACCGAGGGGCGACCGCGCGATCTGATCGCCAGTCACCTGGAGCCCGACGTGGTCGAGGCCTATGGCCAGGGCGCACTGGCCCTGCTGGACTCACCCCTGCGCGCGCACGCGGCGCGTGTCGAAGTCAGTGGTGAGACGGTCTTTTTCTACACGCAGGATGCGCGTGCGCTGCTCGAGGCACTGTCCACCCGAGCGGGCCTGCGCACCCTGCACCGACCCGCCAACCTCGAGGACCTGTTCCTCAAGCTCACCGGACGCCAGATCCGCGAGGAGGCCTGACCATGAGCCTGTGGCACGCGCCCGACCTGTCCCTGCGCTGGTGGCCGGTGTTCCTGCGCAACCTGCTGGTGTGGCGCAAGCTGGCCATCCCCAGCGTGCTGGCCAACATCGCCGAACCCCTGATCTGGCTGATCGCCTTCGGCTACGGCCTGGGCGCGCTGGTCGGCCAGGTGCAGTTA
>JBIKUT010000261.1:0-3809 GCA_044347465.1 Ramlibacter sp. | reverse complement strand
AGTCGCGTCGTGGCAAGGACGCCGCCCCCGATTTCGACCCGCTGGAGTTCGACCGCTTCACCCGGGTGCAAGAGCTCACGCGCATGCTGGCCGAGTCGGTGGGCGACGTCGCCAGCGTGCAGCGCACGCTGCAGCGGGCCGTCGACGCCAGCGAGGACCATCTGCTCGCGCAGGCCCGCCAGACCCGCGAGTTGCAGCGCGATCTCTTGCGCACCCGTATGCTCGAATTCGAGTTGTTGGCCGACCGATTGCACCGCGTCGTGCGCCTAGCGGCCCAGGAGTCGGGCAAGCAGGTGACGCTGGACATTCAGGGCGGCGGGATCGAGATGGACCGCGGCATCCTCGAGCGCATGACGCCCGCCTTCGAGCACCTGCTTCGCAATGCCGTGGCCCACGGCATCGAGACGCCCGAGGCGCGCACTGCCGCCGGCAAGCCGGCGACCGGACGGATCGCCGTCACCCTGACCCAAGAGGGCAACGACGTGTCGATCCGCTTTGAGGACGACGGCAGCGGCCTGCACCTAGACCGTATTCGCGACAAAGCGCAGGCCCTGGGGCTGCTGCCACCGGGTGACGGCCTCACCGAGTCCGAGGCGGCACGTCTGATCTTCACGCCCGGTTTTTCTACCGCCAGCACGGTCTCCGAACTGGCCGGGCGTGGCATCGGCATGGACGTGGTCAGTGCCGAGGTACAGGCCGTGGGCGGGCGCATCGAGACCCAGACCCGCACGGGGCAGGGCGTCTGCTTTGACGTGGTGCTGCCCCTGACCACTGCCGTCACGCAGGTGGTGATGCTGCGTAGCGGTGCGCGCATGTTCGGTGTGCCGGTGGCCCTAGTCGAGGCGGTTCTGAGTGTCGCCATACCGGCCTGGCAGCAGGCGCTGGGCAGCGGCCACTTGAGCCACGCCGGGCAGGCGCTGCCCTTTTATCGCGCGGGGACCTTGCTGCAGTCCGCAACTGCGGACACACCGCCGCGGGGTCGTTCGGTGCCCGTGGTGATCGTGCGCAGCGCCGCCCAGCGCCTGGCCCTGCAGGTCGACGATGTCGTGGGCCACCAAGAGGTGGTGGTCAAGCATCTGGGGCCGCAGCTGGCGCGCCTGCCCGGATTGGCGGGCGTGACGGTGATGCCGTCGGGCGAGGTGGTCTTGATCTACAACCCGGTGGCCCTGGCGGCGGTCCATGGCGAGCGGGTGCGCGCGCAGGCCGAACCGGCGGATGCTTTCGGTCTTGCCGAGTCGGTATCGACAGCGGACTTGCCGCCGTCGCAGGCGTCGTCGCTCGCGCCGCTGGTCCTCGTGGTCGACGACTCCAGCACCGTGCGCCGCGTGACCCAGCGCCTGCTGCAGCGGGAGGGCTATCGGGTGGCGCTGGCCGGCGACGGCCTGCAGGCCCTGGAGCAACTGGCGCTGGAGACGCCGGCGCTGGTGCTGTCGGATATCGAGATGCCGCGCATGGACGGCTTTGACCTGGTGCGCAATCTGCGGGGTGATACGCGCTGGGCGCAGTTGCCCGTGGTGATGATCACCTCGCGTATCGCGCACAAGCATCGCGAGCACGCCAGCGCGCTGGGCGTCCATCACTACCTGGGCAAGCCGTATCCCGAGGAGGAGTTGCTCGACCTGGTGCGCCGCTGCGTCGCGCCCGAGGCGCTCAGGCCGCCGACTTCTTGACCACCGCGTAGCGTTGCAGGGTGCGGGTGCGGGCTTCGTCGTGGCGCACCACCGGCAGCGGATAGTCCTGGCCCAGTGTCAGGCCGGACTCCGACAGCTCGATGGGGGAGGCCGCCCAGGGCTCGTGCAGCACCGGCGCGGGCAGCCGCGCCAGTTGCGGCAAATAGCGCGTGATGAACTTGCCCTCGGGGTCGAACTTGCGGCTCTGGCTCACCGGATTGAAGATGCGGAAATAGGGCTGCGCGTCGCAGCCCGATGAGCTGGCCCACTGCCAGCCGCCGTTGTTGGCCGACAGGTCAAAGTCGTTCAGGTGCTGTGCGAAGTACTGCTCGCCCCAGCGCCAGTCGATGCCCAGGTCCTTGGTCAGAAAGCAGGCGGTCACCATGCGCAGTCGGTTGTGCATGTAGCCGCTTTGATTGAGCTGCAGCATCGCGGCGTCCACCAGCGGGTAGCCCGTGCGGCCCTCGCACCAGGCTGCAAACAGCGCTTTGGCGTGCTTGCCCTGCTCCCAGGCGATGCCGTCGTATTCCGGGCGAAAGCTGTGGCTTTGGCCTTGTGCGTCCACCACATGCGGGAAGTTGGCCAGCACCTGAAAGTAGAAGTCGCGCCAGATCAATTCATTGAGCCAGGTCGTGGCGCCGGCGCTGCCGGCCTGCATCAGGCCGTGGGCTGTGCGCGCGAGCTCGCGGATCGACACCGTGCCAAAACGCAGGTGCACGCTCAGGTAGCTCGGGCCGCGCACCGCGGGGAAGTCGCGGGCGTCGCGGTAGGCGTCGATGCGGTGGCGAAAGTCTTCGAACAGCTGCCGACCCCCGCTGGCGCCCAGGGGCAGGACCAGCTCGCGCAGGTTGGTGGCCTCAAAGCCGATCTCGGCCAGGGTGGGTACCGGGAGGCGCAGGGCGGCGGGGCGTCCGGCCAGGGCGCCGGCATGGGCCTGCACGTCGTGCGACTGCAGGTCGTCGGCATCGACCTTTTTGAGCCAGGCGTTTTTGTAGGGGGTGAAGACGGCGTAGGGGCGGCCCGCCTGGGTCACCACCTCGGTGCGCTCGAAGACCACCTGGTCCTTGCTGGTGTGCAGGGCGATACCGGCCTCGGCCAGGGCGCCGCGCACCGCGGCATCGCGGGCCAGGGCCTGGGGCTCGTAGTCGTGGTTGGCAAACACCGCCTGCACGCTCAACTCGCGGGCCAGGCGCGGGATTTCGTCCTGCGCCCAGGCATGGCGCACGATCAGGCCCGCGCCGGCCTGGCCCGCCAGGGCGCGCAAGGCCTCATCGAGCTGCACCAGCGACTCGCGGATGAACTCCACACGCCGGTCACGCCGGGGCAGGGCGTCCAGGATGGCCCGGTCGAAGACGAACACCGCGTGCACCTGGCGACAGGCTCGCAGGGCGCGGTGCAGGGCGGCGTGGTCGTGGGCGCGCAGGTCGCGGCGAAACCAGATCAGGCCGGTGGGATAGGTCTTGTCGTGGGGGTCCGCGGTCATGGCGGGCAGGGTGCGTAAAATCGCCATCATGCCCGTGGATGCCGACCCCATCAATCTGACGCATCATTTCCTGATCGCCATGCCGGGCTTGGAGGACGAAACCTTCCAGCGCAGTGTCGTCTACCTGTGCGAGCACAGCGCCCGCGGCGCCCTGGGGCTGATGATCAACAAGCCCAGTGACATCAGCCTGAAAAACCTGTTTGACAAGGTCGATCTGCCCCTGGGCCGCCCCGACCTGGTCGGCGCCCCCGTCTACCAGGGCGGCCCGGTGGCCACCGAACGCGGTTTCGTGCTGCACGAGGCGGTGTTTGCCGGCGAAGACAAGCCCGAGGAGACGGTCTACGCCTCCACCATGACCATTCCCGGCGGCCTGGAGATGACCACCTCCAAGGACGTTCTGGAGGCCCTGTCCACTGGGGCCGGCCCGCGCAAGGTGCTGGTCTCTCTGGGCTACGCGCAGTGGGGCGAGGGCCAGCTCGAATCCGAGATTGGCGAAAACAGCTGGCTCACGGTGAGCGCCGACGCGGCGATCATCTTCGACACACCGGCCGAACAGCGCTATGACAAGGCCCTGGCCCTGCTGGGGCTGCAGGTCTGGATGCTGTCTTCCGACGCGGGGCATGCATGAGCGCCGCCGGGCCGTCTCCCAGCGTACC
>JBIKUT010000017.1:0-13873 GCA_044347465.1 Ramlibacter sp. | reverse complement strand
CTTCGCGGTGAACTCGTCTGTTCACTCCTACCTGGTGCTGGCGTATGCTGGCTCCGAGAAGTCCGCCGAGGATGTGGGCTTTTACTACGCGGCCAATGCGCTGGGCCGCTTCTTCGGCACCTTGATGTCGGGCCTGCTCTACCAATGGGGCGGCTTGCTCTATGCGCTACTGGGCTCGGCCGTGATGCTGGTGATCTGTTGGCTCATCACGCTCAACCTCCCCACCGAGAAGCCCGCAGCGATCGGGCATGGGGGCTGAGTTGCTCCTCGCAGCCCAGGCGGCCCCCATCCGATTGGAGTAAGGTGAGCGACCGACCGCTTGGCTTCTAACAAACCCGACCGAACGCATGAACCAACACGAACGCGACGAATTGCTGAAGTTCCTCCAGCCGCTGCTGCGAACACGCGCCCAGGACAAGGACTTCGCCGCCGAGACCCTGATCCTGGAGCACTGTGCACGCCAGCCCGATGCGTTGTACCTGCTCGTACAGCGCGCGATGGCGCTGGAGTCCGCTTTGCAGGCGGCGCAAGCCCGCATCGCGGACCTTCAGGGCTCTATCCCGACGCCAGCGGCGTCGCAGGACAGCGGTGGTGGCGATCGCAGCGGTGCCTGGGGTCGTGGCCTGCTGGGTCAGGCGAGTGTCCTGGGCGCCGGCGTGGGTCTGGGCGTCGCGGCGGGCGTCGTCGCAGGTGGGCTGCTGCTCGATACCGCCGAGGATTGGCTCGGTGGCGATCTCTAAGTCGGCCGGTCGCGCGCTAGCGCTTGAACAAACCCGTCAAGGATCCCGTGGTCGCGTCGGCGCAGGCCTCATAGAGGTCTCGGCCCCGCAGGAAGAGCCAATGCGTGTCGCGATCGTCCCACCCCGCGCCGTCCGCTCCCGGCCTGATCACCACCGGCTGCAACACGCGCCCCGTCTCCTCGCAGCGAGTCCGCACGGTGGGCTCCAGGCGCCGGCGGCAGTCGCTTGCGCGCTCGCCCGGGCGGGCCAGCAGTAGCAGGAAGGTGCCGCCCAGCGCTTCGAGGACCACGCTGTCCTCCCGATCGAACTCATGCAGGATTCGCCCGCCCAAGGACTGCAGGGCGTCAGCGGCGACAGCCAGATGCTCGTCGTCATCGTCGACCAGCAGTGAACGCCGCTCGCGTAAACCGCCCAGACGATTGCGCAGATCAAACTCGGTTTGCTCGAGGCGCTGTCTGTGCGCCGTCACCGATTCCAGTTCGTCGGCCAACCGGATCTCCGGGGCGGTGGGCGGCAACAGGTGACGGGCGGCCGAACCTCGTTGGGCCGCGGATCGCCGCAGGCCGTGCACGGTGGCCGCGATCGCCTCGATCAAGCGGTGGGCACTGGCGGGATCGGGCCACTCCCCCACTGCGGGCAGCACCATGAGACGGCCGGGGTGAACGAAACGATAGAGACCGCAGACCTGGTCTGCAGGTCCCGCGATCGCCTGGCTCTCTGCCTGCGACAGACGCGAGCGCGCTAGCAAGAGGTCCGAGATGGACGCGAACAGGCTCCGAAACGGCTCACCATGGCAGCACTCGACGGCCATGGGCGCAATGGGCTCGCGCTTTACGCGCACATGCTCTGGCAGGGCTTCTAGGGGGTCGTAGGCGACGATGTCCTGTGGCGTGTGAAGCGGCAAGGTGTGGAAAGCCGGCGCGATCACCACCAGGCTGCCGCCACGCGCGAGAAAAGCGCGGAACTCCTCTCGCCAAGCACGGGTATGAATGACCAGCTCCTGCGCCTGCTGCCACCCCAGCGGCGTCGTGCCCCGGGGGCCCGGTGACGGGCCATACAGGTCCGCGATGGCGTCGGACCGCCAGATCACCCCGTCCAAGGCCGCCAGGCTCTGGGGGCGCCTGAAGGTCAGAGATTGCGCGCTGCACTGCGCGTAAGGGAAATCGAGGAGGCCAAAAAGCACAGCGATTCAGTTGGTTATTGACAGCGCAGTCTGTCACTCTATTATGGACATATACGGTACTCCATACAACCAGATAAGCCAACGCGCACCCGCCTGAATGGACGAGACAAAGACGCCGATCCTCCCCGAGTTGCTGGACCTCGACCGCAACTCGCCGCTGCCGCTGTACGCGCAGCTGCAGCGGCGCCTGCAGGCCATCATCCGCAGCGGCGAAGTGGGCGATGGCAAGTTCTATTCAGACCAGGACATCTGCACCCGCTTCGGCGTGAGCCGCTACACCGCGCGCCAGGCAGTTCAGGAGCTGGTGGGACAGGGCCTGCTGCAGCGGGTACAGGGCCAAGGCACCTTCATCAACGCCAAGAAGTTCGAGGAATTCTTCGGCCCCAAGATGGACTTCAAGCACCAGTGGGCCAGCGCCGGGCGCCCGCTGACCTTTGAGGTCGTCTCCTTCGCAAACGCGCCGTGTCCCAAAGACATAGCCAAACTGCTGGAGCTGACCCAAGGTCAGCCGGTGCTGAGGATCGAACGCGTGCGCCATGCGGGCGACGCCATCGTTTCATTCGACGTGCGTTTCATCCACCCAGACTTCTCCGCCTCCATCACACCCGAGGACGCGCAGTCGCAGTCCCTTTTGGACCTGATCTCGCGCATCACCGGCTTGTCGCACGCGCAAAACCGGGTCGAGGCCTCGCTGGCCGGCGCGGAGCTGGCACACATCCTGGACCTGGCACCGACCGATCCGGTGCTGGTGCGCGAGTTGGTCTACTTCTGTGAGAACAAGCTCCCGGTGATGGCCGGACGGTCTTACTCGCCAGGTAACCTGATCCGGCACATGTTCACCGTCGACCTCACACCCTCACGGGTCGGCATTACGGCAGATCTCGAAATCGGCTGACGCCCTCCCCGACCTGACCCTTTCCCCACCCTGTGCTCCTCTTTCCTCAACCAACCTGAAGCCAAACATGAACTATTCCCGCCGCACTGGTCTCAAGTTTGCCGCCGCTGCAGTTGCTGCCGCGGTTGCCCCCATCGCGCTTGCCCAGTCCACGATCAAGATCGGATCGATCCTGTCGACCACCGGCCCGGCCGCCTTCCTGGGCGAGGACATGAAGGCCGGCATGGAACTCGCCGTGGACGAGATCAACAGCAAGGGAGGCATCAACGGTCGCAAGATCGAATGGGTCTTCTACGACGCAGAGAGCCAGACGCAAAAGGGGCTGAGCGCCACCCGCCGCCTGCTGACCCAGGACCGTGTGGACATTATGGTGGGCGGCGGCAACATGAGCGGCATGGCCTTGGCCATGCTGCAGCTCACCGAGAAAGCCGGCATGCCCTTCATCTCCACCGAGGGCAGCATGCAGATCGTGACCCCGGTGGCCGAGCGCCCCTGGACCTTCAAGTCCACCGTGGACGACGATCAGGTGATCGAGCGCCTGGCCGATTACTTCGGCAAGCGCAAGATCAAGAAAGTTGCGCTGCTCGCCGATTCGTCTGGCTTCGGCCAGAGCGCTGTGGAACAGTTCAAGAAAGTCGCCCCGACCCGGGGCTTGGACGTCGTCTACGAGAGCTTCAACCCCTCCGATACCGACATGGCGCCCCAGTTGGGCAAGATCAAGGCGGCCGGGGTCGAGGCCATCGTGTGCTGGACGGTCACGCCCGCGGGTGTGGTCGCCATGAAGCAGGCCAAGTCGCTGGGCCTGGGCAATGTGCCCTTCATCCATAGCTACGGTTTCGTGGACAAACGCTACATGGACCTGGCCGGTGACGCCGCCAAGGACGTGCTGCTGGTCAGCGTGAAGTTCCCGGTGGGCACTGACCTGCCCGACGCCGACCCGACCAAGCAGCGCATCCTGGAGCTGACCCGCAACTTCGAAACCCGCTTCAAGCGCAAGCCCAACCAGTTCGCAGCCCAGACCTATGACGCCATCTACCTGGCCAAGACGGCGCTGGAAAAAGGCGGCAGCGACAAGGACAAGGTGCGCGACGCACTTCGCGGCGTACGCAACTTCGCCGGCGTGGGCGGCAACTTCAACTTCTCGCCCACCCAGCACTCGGGCCTGTCCAAGTCAGACCTCGTCCTGCTCAAGTACGAGGGTGGCCGCTTCCAACTGGCCGACTACAAATAAACGGCAACGCCTGGAGTCCACTATGTTGATCGCAGCAGCTCCCCAGGCGCGCCTGACCGCGCCGACCATTCTGGACATGCCCGAGAGCCGGTTCCCGCTGGACTTGGGCATCGGAATTCCCCGCATCCGCAACCTGTTCCACACGGCCACGACCAACCAGTGGGACCCAGCCACCGACATCGACTGGCAGGTGCTTGATCCCTCGGGCTACACCGAGGATCAGCTCTACGCCGCGCGCATGTACTGGAGCCGACGCGCGTGGGGTGAATACGGCGCGATCTCCGAATCGCCGGCCTTGCAGATCCGCTTTTGCAAGGAGAACTGCCCGGCCGACATGCGTCTGTACTTCACCATCCGAACCCAGGAAGAATCGCGCCATGCGGAGGTTTGCTACCGCGTGGCCGAACGACTCGGCGGCTACATCCAGCAGCCAGACCTGTCGGAGTTCCAGGGCGCCGTGGCCACGCACGGCGTGCGCAAGATGGCCCTGGATCCCGACACGCCACTCGAGGCTGTGATCGCGGCGCTGGTCTGCACCGCCGAAGAGATCGCTTTCGACGTATTCCGTCACCTGATCGAGATCACCCCCCATCCCGTCATCCGCCAGGTGCTCAAGGGCATCATGCGCGACGAGGTTCGGCATTGCGCCTTCGGATGGGCCTTCATGGCCAGCCGCGTCCCGCACCTGAGCCGCGCCCAGCTGGCGACCGTTCAGGAGGGCATCATCACCATCATGGAGAAGGTCGAACTCAACGGCTACCACTCGGCCTGGCTCGCGCCTGATAGCCCAGCCTCGCGGGCCGAGACCCGGGTCGACCGCCTGACCTGGGAAGCGGGTCTGGGCGCCACCGTCGAGGAACTGGAGAAGCCCGTTTTCATTGCATCGGTGCAGCGCATCCGCAGCCAGATACAAGACGAATGGGATCTGAAGCTGCCGATGTTCCGCCACCCACGCATCGAAGGCGAGTTTTAACGCGGACCCCGCACACCCCCACCATGCAGACTCCCGCCACGGCCGCCGCCACCCCCCTCCTCGTCGAGCGCCGCTTTCCCCTGGACCTGGCCGGCTCGATCGCGTCCATCCGAGAGCTCTACGAAACCGGCAAGCAGGAACACTGGAGCCCAGACACCCAGATCGCCTGGAACACGCTAGCGCCCCAGGCGATCCCGCAGGCCGCGCGTGACGCCGGCCGTTGGGTGTGGAGCCGACGTGCCTGGCTGGAGTACACCGGACTGGCAGAAACACCCGCCTTGCTCATTCGCTTCTGCCTGGAGCTGGGGCGCGAGTCTGACCCCAAGTACTTCCTCACTGTACGCAACACCGAAGAGGCCTGGCACATCGAGTGCTTCCACCGCTACGCCAGTGCGCTAGGCGGCTACATCGACCGACCGGCCGACGCGCGCTGGGAGCCGGTGATCAACCGCACTCTCTATCGCAGCGCCCTAGACGCTTCGGTCTCGCTAGACGCCTACGTCGCCGTGCACTGCGCGCTGGAAGACGGGCTGGAGCTGGAACTGTCGAAGCTGTACCTGAGCAACGCCCGCGAACCGGTAGCCGCACAAATCCTGGAGCGTGTGGTCGGCGACAAGGCGCGTCATGCGTCCTTCGGCTGGCTCTATCTCGAGCAGCGCGCAGCGACGATGACCGCAGAACAGAAGGCGCAGGTTCAGGCCGCGATGCAATCGTGGCTCACGCACGTGGTCTTCTCGGGCTACCAGATCCCCAGCCTGTCCACCGACATCGCCGATGCGCCCTTGCTAGCCGCCATCACGCAGGCGGCGCAAAGCGGGCTGGGCGCGGCTACTCCCGAGCAGGAGGAAAAGACCTTGGCCGCCTATCTGGGTCGCGCCCGCGAGCGCCTGTCCCAGATCGGCCTGGCCCTGGGCCCGGGTGTCCACCCACGACTGGGCGCGCTCTGACGTACAGCCCTCCGGAGACCTGATCCATGGCCGAGTTGTTGCAGCTTCTGATCTCGGGACTGAGTACCGGCAGCATCTATGCGCTGGTAGCACTCGGCTTCACCATCATTTTCAAAAGCACGGGTGCGCTCAATTTCGCGCAAGGCGAGTGGGTGATGCTCGGCGGAATGACGGCGGCCACCTTGTTTGCCGCGGGCGTGCCGCTGCTGGTCTCTCTGCTCATCGCCGTGGTGGTCGCCGTGCTGATGGGCCTGTTGTCGCAGCGGCTGGTCGTGGGTCAGCTTCGCAAGCCCAGTGCGATGTCGATCACGATCATCACCGTCGCCATTGCAATCTGCACCAAGAGCCTGGTGATGCTGATCCTGGGCAAGAACCCGGCCGGCCTGCCGCCCTTCTCGGGTGAAGGCGCGCTGCGTATCGCCGGGGGTGTGGTGGAATCGCAGGCTCTGTGGATCATTGGCGTGGCCGCCGTGATGATGGCCGCCTCCACCTACTTCTTCGGCCACACGGTGCTGGGCAAGGCGCTGCGTGCAGCCGCCGCGCAACCCGAAGCGGCGGCCCTGGTGGGCATCAGCCCGCAGCTGTCGATGTCCCTGTCCTTCATGTTTGCCGCCGGCACCGCGGCCCTGGCTGGCGTGATCGTCACGCCGCTGACTCTGACCTCCTTCGACCACGGTACCATCCTGGGCTTCAAGGCCTTCTGCGCCGCCATGCTCGGCGGCCTGGGCAGCCTGACCGGTGCCATGGTGGGTGGCTTGCTCCTGGGCGTGGCCGAGTCGCTCGCAGGGGGCAAGCTCTCGTCGCACTTCAAGGACGCCGTCGCCTTCGTCGTGCTGCTACTGGTCCTGGTGAAGTGGCCCAACGGCCTGCTGGGCCGCGGTCAGATTGAAAAGGTCTGACGGCATGCAAGCACGGTTCATTTCGATCGGAAAGCTCGGCCAGAGCCGCCGTATCCTGGCGCTGCTCTGGCTGGCGATGGCGGCCTGGCCCTTCATCTCGCCCAACGACTATGTGTTGAGCCTGGGCATCTACTTCCTCATCAACCTGATCCTGGTCGCCAGCCTCAACCTGATCATGGGTTGGACGGGCCAGGTCTCACTGGCCCATGCCGGCTTCTACGGACTGGGCGCCTATGTCAGCGGCGTACTGAGCGTGCGCCTGGGCATCTCCCCATGGTGGGGCACTGCGGCCGCCGCCCTGGTAGTAGGAGCGGCCGCCTACCTGATCGGCTTGGCCACACTGCGGTTGCGCGGGCCCTACCTGTCCATGGGAACACTGGGGTTTAGCGGCATCCTCTCGGTGCTGTTCGTCGAGCTGGTGCCGCTGACCGGCGGCCCCAATGGCCTTTCGGGCATCACGCCCTATGCGCTTTTTGGCATCGACCTGGACACGCCCGCGCGTTTCTTCTGGCTGGCATGGGGCGTGACCGCTGTCGTGATGTGGCTGCTCCTGAACCTCTACCTGAGTGCGCAGGGCCGTGCCTTGCGCGCGATCGAAGGCAGCGAGATCGGCGCCAACACGCTAGGCGTGCACACCCTTGCCTACAAGGTGGTGGCCTTCACGCTCTCGGCGGCACTGGCGGGCTTGGCCGGTGCCCTGTACGCCCACTTCAACCTGTTCGCGTCGCCAGAGACCTTTGGCTTTGGCACGTCCGTGCTGCTGGTGGTGATGGTAGCGCTGGGCGGATCGGGCCTGTACTGGGGACCGTTCTTCGGTGCGGTGATCTTCACTGCCGTGCCGGAGCTGCTGCGAAAGTTCCAGGACGTCGAGCTTCTGGTGTTCGGCATGTGCATGATCGCCGTCCTGCTCTTCTTCCCGGGCGGCATCGCAAGCCTGATCGGCCATTGGTCCCCACCCAAGCCCCGCACCGCGCCCGCGGACCATAGCGCGCCCCCACCTTCCCAATCTGCCCAGGAGCATGGCGATGGCGCTGCTGGAAGTCGATGACGTTCGGGTGAGCTTTGGCGGACTGCACGCAGTCGACGGCCTGAGCACCCGTGTCGAGGAAGGCACCATCAAGGGCATCATCGGCCCCAACGGTGCCGGCAAGACCACGCTGTTCAACGCCATCGCCGGCATCCAACGATTGAGCGCGGGCACGATCCGACTATCTGGCCGCTCCATCGAGCACGCCCGGCCCTTCGAGCGGGCCAGGCTGGGCCTAGCCCGCACATTCCAGAATCTGCAGATCTTCCCGGACCTGACGCTATTGGAAAACGTCATGATCGGTTGCCACCCTCGCGTGGGTACCGGCTTTCTGTCCTCGATCCTGGCCACGCCGGCCTCGCGCGCGCGTGAACAGCGGATGGAAGAGACCGCCTACGACAAACTCAGCCTGCTAGGCATGGCCGATCGCGCCGGCGAGCTCGCTGGCAACCTGAGCTTTGGCCAAGCCAAGCTGCTGGAGATCGCGCGGGCGCTGGCGGCCGAGCCCAAGATTCTGATGCTCGACGAGCCCATCGCCGGCGTGCCTGCTTCTGAGCAAGGTGGCATTGGCGACATGATCAAGGCAGTCAATGCACAGGGCGTAACCGTGATCTTGGTCGAACACAACATGCGCATGGTCATGCGGCTGTGCGACGAGATCCTGGTGATGCGCAACGGCCGTTTCCTGGCCGAAGGCACGCCCGCACACATCGGCACGCATCCTGAAGTGATCGCCGCCTACCTCGGCAAGGAAAGCTCGCATGCTCAACGTCCGTGACCTGTGCGTGTCCTACGGGCACGGCGACGTTCTCCACAACCTGACCCTGGACATCCCGGACCGCAGCTTCACCGCCCTTCTCGGCGCAAACGGCGCCGGCAAGTCGACCCTGCTCAAGACGATCAGCGGATTGATGAAAGCGCGCAGCGGCGACATCCGCTTCAAGGGTCAGGACGTCACCGGCCAGGGCGCCGACCAGATCCTGCGCTCGGGCCTGGCCCTGGTGCCCGAGGGTCGCAAGGTCTTTGCCCCCCTCACGGTGGCGGAGAACCTGGAAATGGGCGCTTTCACCTTCTTGATCAGCCGGCAGCGCGAGCGCTATCAGCGCCAGCTGGCCTTCGTCCTGGATCTTTTTCCCAAACTCAAGGAACGCCTGGCCCAACAGGCCGGCACCCTCTCGGGGGGCGAGCAGCAGATGCTGGCCGTTGGTCGCGCCCTGATGTCCGACCCGCAGATGCTGCTGCTGGACGAACCCTCCATGGGCTTGGCGCCGATCGTAGTCGAGCAGATCTTCGAGACCTTGTCCGGGCTATCACGCGAGGGGCGAACCATCTTTGTGTGCGAGCAGAACATCGAAGTCACACTGCGGCACGCTAACTTCGCCCACGTACTGGAAAGCGGGAGGATCACCCTGTCCCGAAACGCCAGTGACTTACTCGATGACGATCGGGTGCGGGAAGCTTACCTTGGAGTTTGACAGCAGCCAGATCGTCCAGCTGTGTGATTACATGGAGCGCAACTATAGCTTGCGTGCGCGCCATCCTGAACGCGACGGCATCTATGCGGACTATGCGAAAAGGAGCGCACAGTTTCGCGACTCCCATCCGGGGTTCCAACGTATCCCCTACGCCGACGCACCGCGCTGCGTGATCGACTGGTTTCCCGCCCACCGTTCCGTCGCATCCGGACCCGCCCTGGTGTTCATCCACGGCGGCTTCTGGCGTGCACTGGATCCGAGCATCTTCAGTTTTCTGGCCCAGCACTACGTCGCCGCGGGCATCCATGTCGCGATGCTCGGCTACGAATTGGCGCCGCAGGTGACTCTGCAGCAGATCGTCGACCAAGCCGCGGCCGCCATTGAGCGCCTGCGGCACGACGCGCGCGAACTCGGCTTCGATCCGGCGCGGCTGTCGATCTCGGGCCACTCGGCTGGGGGACACCTGAGCGCCCTGCTCGCCACCTTGGGCGAACCGCTGGTGTGCGCTGTACCAATCAGTGGCATCTTTGCCCTGGAGCCACTCCTGCTCACGAGCGTCAACCATGATGTCCGCATCAGCCCTGCAGATGCGGTAAGTCTGAGCCCGATGCACCGACAGAATTTCCAGGTCGGGCGTTTCATCATTGCGGTGGGCGACGCCGAAACCGACGGCTTCATCGGTCAGAGCCGCGACTTCCATCGCGCCGTCACCCAAGCGAGCCTACCCAGTGAACTGGCGCTGATCCCCGGGCGCAACCACTTCGACGTCCTCGAAAACTTTGCCCATCCCGATGCCGCGCTTTTCCAGTCAGTGCTGAAGGCCGTGACATCCCCGGCTCCTCAGCGCAGGGACTCGGTTAAGCTGCATGCCTGAACGCCAACGGCCCGCATGACAGTTCCGGGCGCATACGACACGGCCTACGCCACCGACTGGGATCCCGAGTACCGTGCGCTGGCCGATAGCCAGCGCGCGCAGGTGCCCGCGGTGAATCGCTATCAGCTGCCCTTCGCGCAAGCGCGTAAGCTGCTGGAGCAGGAGCGGCGCCGAACCCGCTCAGAGACCCCTGCCCTCGCCCGCATCAGCGACGAGCGAATCGTCCTGGCGGGTCGCGAAGTTCCCTTGCGCTTTTTCCGTCCCACGGACGCGATCCCCGATGCCCTGGTGCTGTACCTGCACGGTGGCGGCTGGTGCGTAGGCTCTAACGAGACGCATGACACCATCCTGCGGCACCTCGCGCAGGCGTCGGGCATCACCGTCTGCGGCATGGACTACGCGCTGGCACCGGAGCATCCCTTTCCGGCGGCCACACGGGAAGTGGCCGCCGTGGCCGACCACCTGCTCGGGCGCCTGCCCCCAGGGCAGGCGCGGCTGCTGCTAGCGGGTGATTCGGCGGGGGCCAACCTCGCGCTGGTCGAAGCCATGCGCCGACGCGATGCCGCGGCAGCACACACTACCTCGCCGATCGCCGGATTGATCCTGCTCTACGGCATCTTTGGGCCCAACACGGGTAGCGGCTCGCACCAGGCCTACGGCAGCGGCGAATTCGGCCTGAGCACGGCGGCCCAGGATCGCTACATCAGCGCCTACCTCGACGGCGCCACGCCGGACTGGCGGGTCTTTCCCCTCACCACGGGCTCATTCGAGCGCCTGCCGCCGATCCATCTGCAGGCTGCCGAACTGGATTTGTTGCGTGACGACTCCATCGCCCTGCACCACGCTCTGAAGCGCGTTGATGCGCAACCGGCGCTGCGGGTACGTACCGGCGTGCCGCACGGCTATCTTTCAAGCGCCAACCAATTCGCAGGGGCACGGGAGGATCTGCTGGCGGCGGGGCATTTCTCGGCAGAATGCCTGGGCGAAAAAAGAAATGCGCCATCGTAGGGGCGCATGGGCGCGGAGTGCTTGGCGGGGCCCCCTCTCACATCCCTTTCAAGGGAATCAAGATTTCGTTGCGCCGGTTCCACGGCAGGGTGAACGGATCGTTGTAGCGCGCCAGTTGGGGCCGGTCTTCGTAAGCCAAGTTGTTGCGGCCCAACCAGTCTTTGAGCAATAGGGTCTGTCGCTCGATGCTCGCGGCCGTGGTCAATCCACTGAAGCGCACCGCAGCCATGCGCTGCGCGGGCACCTCACGCAACTGCACGCTGGCGTCGATCGGCTTGGGCAGGTTCACCAAGGTCATGCCCTGTGGCATGACGAAATGCATACGCCACTGCTGGTTTTGCGCCTCCATGGTCACGGGGGCGGTCATGGCGATTTTCTCGCTCTCGCCCTGGGCGTTTTGATTTTTTCCAAAGATGTACCCTGCCACGCGGCGAAACCCCTGGCTGCCTGCGATGTCAAAGTTGCCCTCGATCAGGGTCTCCGCCACGGTTAGCACGCCGTAATCGCGCACTTCAAAAGGTGGCTCGTTTTTCACCAGGGTGTAGGGGGGTTCGCTGACAGTTTGAGCCATGCTGGGTCCGATCAAAACCAAGGATGTCAAGACAAACCACCAGAGGGCTTTGCGAGTCATACGTGGGGGTGCTTTCTCAAAATAGCGCTCGATACGAAAACGTCGTGACCGGCCATACGCATTTCACCAGGGGCGCAAATCTTCACCCGGGATACCGGGGACTTCGAAACGGGCGTTTTGGGCGGCGATCCAATCCTCGAACTCGCCTTCGAATCGCTTCTTGCGCCAGGCACGGTCGGCCAGAGGAGACAGGCTACCCAATCGGTTTTTGGGCCCAGTGGCAGACTCTCGGATCGTGGGACCCTCCACTGGAACGCTCGGTTTAGCCATTGAGTTTTCTGCCCGCCGCAACAGTTAGTCCCTACACCGAGAGCGATCGTACTCGACACGCGCGGGCCTCTCAGTCAGCGCGTGGGGAGGGACCATCTACAGCAAAATAGACGACGTCATTTCGTGAATCAACGCGTCAACCCGCGTCGCGCTGCAAAGCTCAGCGCATCCACGCAGGCCACCATCAACAGCATCGCTCCTAGGATGGTGGCGGTCTTGTTCATGTGGAACAGGCCCATGTGGAAGGACAGCAACTGGCCCAAGCCCCCCGCACCCACCACGCCCAGCACGGCAGCGGCGCGGATGTTGTTCTCCCAGCGGTACAGCGTGTAGCTCATGAGCTGCGGCAGCACCTGCGGCAAGGTGGCGTAGGCGAACACGCGCAGGGGCCCCACCCCCTGGGTGCGCAAGGCGTCGCCTGGCCCGGTGGGCACGTTCTCCATGGCCTCGGCAAACAGACGCCCCAGCACGCCACTGGTATGCAGGGCCAGCGCCAGGGTGCCGGCCATGGGCCCCAGGCCTGCAGAGATCAACAGCAACGCTGCCCACACCAACTCGGGGATGGCGCGCAGCGCGTTCAGCAGCCAGCGCGTGGGGCTGCGCAGCCAGGCCGGGTCTTGGGTGCTCAAGCGGCTGGCGGGCACGGCCAGCGCCAGGCCCAGCAGGGCCGCCATGGCGGTGCCCAGCGCCGACATGGCCAAGGTTTCCCAGGCGGCCCAGGCCACCTTGTTCACAAACACCGGCGAGAAATCGGGCGGGAAAAACTCCGCCACAAAGCGGCCCATGCTGCGCGCCGCTTCCACAGACGCAAATGACGCCCAATCCAAGTCGAGCGACACAAAGCTGGCCACCACCAACACCAGCAGGGCGGCGGTGAACCAGCAGGCACGGCAGCGCGCACCGAATATCGGTGGCGGCAATTTGTAGGGCGGGTTGGCCGCTTCGCGTGCAAAAGAGGTCATGCCAGCACCTTTCGCAGCCAGGCACTCATGCGGTCAGCCAGCGCCACCAGCGCAATGAACACCAGCAGCAAAGTGGCCACCTCACCGCCGTTGAACATCTTCATCGAGTTGTCCAGTTGCTGCCCCAGGCCGCCCGCGCCCACAAAGCCCAGCACCACCGAGGAGCGGATGGCGCATTCCCAGCGGTACACGGTGTAGGACGCGAGCTCGGCCGCATGACTGGGCAGCAGCGCGTACACAAAGGCCTGCAGCCGACCGCTGCCGTTGCGCATCAGGGTTTGGGTGGCGTGGGCTTCGCCACTTTCCAAGATCTCGGCGTACACCTTGCCCAGCATGCCGCCATAGGTCAGCGCAATGGCCAGCACGCCCGCCGTCGGCCCCAGGCCGACCACGCGCACAAACACCAGCGCCCAGATCAGCTCGGGAATGCTGCGCAGCACGATCAGCGTGGCGCGAACGCACCAGCGCAGCACGGCCGGCCCGCGGTCCATGCGGCCCGACAAGGCCGACAGCGACAACACCCGCGTCGCCAGCAAGCTCAAGGGCACGGCCAACACCAGCGCCAGCGTCACGCCCGCCGTGGCCATGGCCACGGTGCGCCAGGTCTCGCGCAGCACCATCTGCAAGAACTCTGTGGTGTGCACCAGCGGCCAGAAGCTGCGCACAAAGTCGGCGGTGACCTTGCGGTTGTCGGGCTCCCACAGCACCCAGGGCCGGAACTCGGTGGCCACAGCCAGCGGCCACAAAATCACCAGTGC
>JBIKUT010000260.1:0-3812 GCA_044347465.1 Ramlibacter sp. | reverse complement strand
TCATTCCATTCGGCCTGGACCTTCTTGCCCTGGGCCTTGGCGTCCCAGTCGGCATAGACCTCACGCGGAATCTCGAAGGGCGCGTGCGACCAACCGATGGCCTCGCGCGTGAGCTTGATCTCGTCGGCGCCCAGCGGCTCGCCGTGGGCCTTGGCGGTGTTGCCGCGGTTGGGGCTGCCCTTGCCGATGTGGGTCTTGGCGACGATGAGCGTGGGCTTGTCGGTGCTGCGACGGGCCTGGGTGATGGCGGCATCCACCGCATCGACATCATGGCCATCGACCGGGCCGATCACGTTCCAGCCGTAGGCGCGAAAGCGCGCGGGCGTGTCATCGACAAACCAGGGCGCAACCTGGCCGTCAATCGAGATGCCGTTGTCGTCGTAGACCGCGATCAGCTTGTTCAACTTCCAGGCGCCGGCCAGGGCGCAGGCCTCGTGGCTGATGCCCTCCATCAGGCAGCCATCGCCCAGGAACACATAGGTGCGGTGGTCGACGATGGCATGGCCGTCGCGGTTGAACTCGGCGGCCAGCAGCTTCTCGGCCAGCGCCATGCCCACCGCATTGGTGATGCCCTGGCCCAGCGGGCCGGTGGTGGTCTCGACGCCGGGGGTGATGCCCACTTCGGGGTGGCCGGCGGTTTTGCTATGGAGCTGGCGGAAGTTCTTCAACTCCTGCATCGGCAGGTTGTAGCCCGTGAGGTGCAGCAGCGAATAAATCAGCATCGACCCGTGGCCGTTGGACAGCACGAAGCGGTCGCGGTCGGCCCAGTGCGGGTCAGAGGGGTTGTGTTGAAGGTGACGGGCCCACAGGGCCACGGCGATATCGGCCATGCCCATGGGCGCACCCGGGTGTCCCGAATTGGCTTGTTGCACGGCATCCATGGACAAGGCGCGGATCGCGCTTGCCATCATTTGGGGGTTGGCCATCGGGGGAGAGCTCCGGGAAAAGGGCGGAAAAAACGGCGCCGACAGGCGCCTGGGAACAGCCTCCGATTTTAGCCGCCACGCCGGGGCCGAAGGACCGCAGCTTCCGGCGTGAACCATCGACTACAGTGCCCAGATGCACGGAGAACCTCTCGCAGCGGCCATGGTGCTGGCCGCCGGTCGCGGCGAGCGCATGCGGCCCCTGACCGACACCTGCCCCAAGCCCCTCTTGCCTGTGAAGGGCGCCCCCTTGATGCAATGGCACCTGCAGGCGCTGGCGCGGGCCGGGTTCGCGAACGTCGTGGTCAACACCGCCTGGCTGGGAGACCAGATCGAGCAGGCTTTCGGGGCGGTCACGCCCTGGGGCTCGCGCATCACCTACTCCCACGAAGGGCGAGACTTCGGCGGCGCCTTGGAAACGGCGGGCGGCATCGTGCGCGCGCTGCCGCACCTGGCCGACGCGTTCTGGGTGGTGGCCGGTGACGTCTATATGCCGGGCTTCGCGTTCGAGCGGACGACCTATGAACGCTTCGCGGCCAGCGACGCGCTGGCCCACCTCTATCTCGTCCCCAATCCGCCACACAACCCGCGCGGCGACTTCGGCCTGTCGGTGCAGGGACTGGCCCTGAACCTGCCCAAAGACGGCCCTGGCGAGCGCTACACCTATTCCACGGTGGGCCTGTACCGAAAATCCTTCTTCGACGACCTGCCGGCCGGCAATCCGCAGGGCCTGAAGGCCCCCCTCGCACCGATGTTGCGCGCCGCGATGGACAATGGCCGCATCACCGCCGAACTCTGGCGCGGCCCCTGGACCGATGTGGGCACGCCCGAGCGGCTGGCCCAATTGAACGCAGCATGAACCCCGTCGCATGAACCTCGCACATTACGCCGCCCGCCGCGCCCGCGTCGCCCAGGCCCTGGGCCCCAAGGGCATCGCGATCGTGCCCACCGCACCCGAGCGCGCCCGCAATCGCGACACCGACTTTCTGTACCGGCACGACAGCTACTTTTATTACCTGACCGGCTTCACCGAGCCCAACGCGCTGCTGGTGATCACGGGCGACGGACGCAGCACGCTGTTTTGCGCGCCTAAAGACCTCGAACGCGAGATCTGGGACGGTTACCGCCTGGGTCCCGAGGCCGCCCCCGCCGGCCTGGGCGTCGATGCCGCCGTGCCGATGAACGAGCTGGACGCGCAGCTGCCCCGCCTGCTCGAGAACCGCGACGCGGTGTGGTTTCCGTTCGCGATCCATGAGGGCCTGGAGGCCCACGTGGCCGACTGGCTGGCCAAGGTGCGCGCGCGCGTGCGCTTTGGCGCGCAGTGCCCGCAGCAGCAGCATGACCTGTGCGGCGTGCTCGACGAGATGCGCCTGGTCAAGGACGCCCACGAGCAGGACATCATGCGCCGCGCCGCCGCCATCAGCGCGCGCGCCCACATCCGCGCCATGCAGACCAGCGCGCGCATGCTGCGTGCGGGCCAGGATGTGCGCGAGCACCACTTGGACGCCGAGCTGCTGCATGAATTTCGCATGGGGGGCTCGCAATATCCAGCGTATGGCTCGATCGTGGCGGCGGGCGCCAATGCCTGCGTGCTGCATTACCGCGCCGACGCCGCGCCGGTGCGTGCAGGCGAGCTGGTGCTGATTGATGCGGGCTGCGAGCTCGATGGCTATGCCAGCGACATCACCCGCACCTTCCCCGCCAACGGCACATTCACCGGCCCGCAGCGCGCCTTGTATGACCTGGTGCTCGCGTCACAAGAGGCCGCCGTCGCCGCGACGCGCGCCGGTGCGCGCTTCACCGACCCGCACGATGCGTCCGTCAAGGTGCTGGCGCAAGGCATGCTTGATGTCGGTCTGCTCGATCGCAACAAAGTGGGCCATGTGGACGACGTGATCGCGCAGCGCGCCTACTTTCGCTTTTACATGCACCGCACCGGCCACTGGCTGGGGATGGACGTGCACGATTGCGGCAGCTATGTCGAGCCCTCCGAAGTCGGCACGGTCAGCGAGCGCCAGGACCCGCTCTCGGGCGAAACCATCAAGGACCGCCCCAGCCGCATCCTGCGGCCCGGAATGGTGCTCACGATCGAACCCGGGCTCTATGTGCGCCCCGCGGCCGACGTGCCCGCGCAGTTCCACGACATCGGCATCCGCATCGAGGACGACGCCATCGTCACGGCGGCCGGCTGCGAGCTGATCTCGCGCGGCGTCCCTGTCAAGGCCGATGAAATCGAGGCGCTGATGCGCGGCTGAGCGCCAAGCTCAGGTCTACAATCGCGAACCCCAAAATGAGCCCGGCTGCACACGCCGAGGCCGCTCCGAGAGAGAGACACAGTTCATGCCCTCTGATCAGCCGGCGAAACCCGAAGACAAACGCGCCCTGCTGCGCCAAGCCGCCCTCGAATACCACCAGTTCCCCACCCCCGGCAAGATCGCGATCCAGCCGACCAAGCAGCTGTCCAACCAGCACGACCTGGCCCTGGCCTACTCGCCCGGCGTGGCCGCCCCGTGTGAAGAGATCGTCAAGGATCCGGCCAACGCCTTCAAGTACACCAGCCGCGGCAACCTGGTGGCGGTGATCACCAACGGCACGGCGGTCCTGGGCCTGGGTGATATCGGCCCGCTGGCGGCCAAGCCGGTCATGGAGGGCAAGGCCGTCCTGTTCAAGAAATTCGCGGGGATCGATGTGTTTGACATCGAGATCAACGAAAAAGACAACCTGGACAAGCTGGTTGACATCATCGCGGCCCTGGAACCCACCTTCGGCGGCGTCAACCTCGAAGACATCAAGGCCCCCGACTGCTTCTATGTCGAGCGCAAGCTGCGCGAGCGCATGAAGATCCCGGTCTTCCATGACGACCAGCACGGCACCGCCATCGTGGTGGGC